>NZ_BACT01000344.1:0-5516 GCF_000333255.1 Methylobacterium sp. B1
CGGGAGCACACGCCGCTGGAGAGCATGCCGCCCTGGCTCGCCACGCTCCTCCAGGCCTCCCCCACGGTCCATTTCGTGGCCTTCGCGCAGGCGATCCTCTACCGGGGCGCCGGTCTCGACGCGGTCTGGACCCGCATCGTGCTGGTGAGCGCGATCGGCGCCGTGTTCGTCGTCGCGGCGATCCTGCGGTTCCGCAAGACGGTCGCCCTCCCGTGACATCGGGGGACCGCGGCCGGGGGCCGTCCGCCGCACCTTGATCTGAATCACGGGAGGGCGGCTGCGCCTGCCGTACCCTGCGCGGCGTCGCAGGAGACCGTGCATGCTCGACGCTGAGGTGAGAGACCGGGCCGAGACGGCCGCTGAGCCGCCGCGGCCCGGATTGCGTCTGCGCCCGATCCCGGAGGTCCCCAGCCCGGCATCCCGGCCCGATCCCCCCGAGGACGAGGACGATCTGGCGCCGGTCCGGCGCGCGATCGATCAGAGCGTGCACGCGTCCGTCGCCCGGATGACGGCCGGCCTCTCCCCCGCTGCCCTCGCCGAGGCGTGGTTCGACTGGGCCATCCACGCGGCCTTCTCGCCCGGCAAGCAGGCCACATTGGTGATGAAGCTCCTGCGGAAGCAGGTGCGCCTCGCGCAGTTCGCCGCCCGGAGCGCCGTCCTGCAGGGCCATGCTGCGCCGTGCATCGATCCGCTGCCCCAGGACCACCGCTTCGACGATCCGGCCTGGCAGGTCTGGCCCTTCAGCCTCGCCTGCCAGTCGTTCCTGCTGACCCAGCAATGGTGGCACAACGCCACGACCGGCGTGCCCGGCGTGTGCCGCGCCCACGAGACCATGGTCGCCTTCGCGGCGCGCCAAGTCCTCGATGCCGCCTCGCCCTCGAACCTGCCCTGGACCAATCCGGTCGTGCTGGGCGAGACCGTGCGGACCGGCGGCGCGAACCTCGTCACGGGCCTGCTCAATGCCGCCGAGGACGCCCTGCGCGCGGCCGACGGTCTGAAGCCGGTCGGCGCCGACGCCTTCCCGGTCGGCGGCGCGGTGGCGGTCTCGCCCGGCAAGGTCGTGTTCCGCAACCGGCTGATCGAGCTGATCCAGTACGCCCCCACCGTGACCGCGGTCCGGCCGGAGCCGGTGCTGATCGTCCCGGCCTGGATCATGAAGTTCTACATCCTCGATCTGTCGCCCGAAAACTCCCTGGTCCGGTACCTCACGGGCCAGGGCCACACCGTCTTCATGATCTCCTGGCGCAATCCCGGTCCGGAGGACCGGGACGTGTCCTTCGACGATTATCGCCGGCTCGGCGTGATGGCGGCCCTCGAGGCCGTCTCGGCCATCGTTCCCGGCCATCCGATCCACGCGGCCGGGTATTGCCTGGGCGGGACGTTGCTCGCCATCGCGGCCGCCGCGATGAGCCGGGACGGCGACGCGCGCCTCGCCTCACTCAGCCTGTTCGCCGCGCAGCTCGACTTCACCGAGGCCGGAGAGCTGACGCTGTTCATCGGCGAGAGCCAGATCAGCTTCCTGGAGAGCCTGATGCGCAGCCAGGGCACCCTCGATGCCCGGCAGATGGCCGGCGCCTTCCAGCTCCTGCGTTCGAACGACCTGATCTGGTCCCGGATCGTCCGCGACTATCTCCTGGGGCGGCGACAGCCGATGACAGACCTGACGGCCTGGAACGCGGACGCGACGCGCCTGCCGGCGCGGATGCACGCCGAATATCTGCGTGGCCTGTTCCTCGACAACGATCTCGCGGAGGGGCGTTTCCTGGCCGGAGACCGGCCGGTCTCCATCAGCGACATCCGCGTCCCGGTCTTCGCGGCGGCCACGGAGCACGATCACGTCGCGCCCTGGCGTTCGGTGTTCAAGATCCACCCCCTCGCCGATACCGACGTCACCTTCGTCCTCGCCAGCGGCGGCCACAATGCCGGGATCGTCGCGCCGCCGGGGCGGAAGCAGGCCCGTCATCGGATCCGCACCACGCGGGCGACCGACCGTTACCGCGATCCCGACACCTGGATCGGGCAGACGCCGCAGTGCGAAGGGTCCTGGTGGCCCGCCTGGGTCGCCTGGCTCGCCGAGCGGTCGGGGCCGCCCGCCCCGCCGCCCGCGATGGGCGCACCGGCCTCGGGCTACGCGGTGCTCGGGGACGCGCCCGGCGCCTACGTGCTGGAAGCCTGAGCGGGTGGCCCGATGGAACCGCCCCGCTTCATCGAGAACCGCACCTTCGACGAGATCGCGGTGGGCGACACCGCCAGCCTGACCCGCACCCTGCAGGCGCAGGACATCAGCCTGTTCGCCCTGGCCTCCGGCGACGTGAATCCGGCCCATCTCGATCGGGACTATGCCGCCACGGACCGGTTCCACGGGGTGATCGCGCACGGGCTCTGGGGCGGGTCGCTGATCTCGGCGGTGCTCGGCACCGAACTGCCCGGGCCCGGCACGGTCTATCTCAGCCAGTCCCTGCGGTTCCTGCATCCGGTCCGGATCGGCGACACGGTGACGGCGCGCGTCACCGTGCGCGCCAAGGAGGCCGCCGATCAGCGGGTCCGCCTCGACTGCGTCTGCCTGAATGCGCAGGGCGAGACGGTCATCACCGGCGAGGCCGAGGTGCTGGCCCCCGCCGACAAGGTGCGCCGGCCGCGCGTCCTGCTGCCGGAGGTCCACCTGCACGAGCGGGGCGTGCATTGGAAACCCATGATTGCGGCGGCGCGCCGCTTCGCCCCGGCGCTGACGGCCGTCGTCCATCCCTGCGATGCGGTCTCGCTCGAGGGCGCGCGCGCCGCGCGCGAGGCCGGGCTGATCGTGCCGGTTCTGGTGGGGCCGCGGCCGAAGATCGAGGCCGCGGCGCGCGCGGCCGGCCTCGCCCTCGACGGCATCGAGATCGTCGACGCGCCCCACAGCCACGCCGCGGCGGAGAAGGCGGTCTCCCTCGCCCGCGCCGGCCGGGTGACGGCGCTGATGAAGGGCGCGCTCCACACCGACGAGATCCTGGCGGCCGCCATCGCCCGGGCGACGGGCCTGCGGACCGAGCGGCGCATGAGCCACGTCTACGCCCTCGACGTGCCGAGCTACCCCAAGCCGCTGTTCCTGACCGATGCCGCCGTCAACATCGCGCCGAGCCTGGAGGAGAAGCGCGACATCGTGCAGAACGCCATCGACCTCGCCCGCGCGCTCGGCATCGCGCAGCCCAAGGTGGCGATCCTCTCGGCCGTCGAGACGGTCTCCACGAAGCTCGGCTCGACCCTCGACGCGGCGGCCCTGTGCAAGATGGCCGGGCGCGGGCAGATCACGGACGGCCTCGTCGACGGGCCGCTGGCCTTCGACACCGCTATCTCCCGCGCCGCCGCCGCCGCGAAGGCCCTCGTGTCGCCGGTCGCGGGTGAGGCCGACATCCTCGTGGTGCCGGACCTCGTGTCGGGCAACATGCTCGCCAAGCAGCTGATCCATCTCGCGGGCGCCGACGCCGCCGGTCTGCTGCTCGGCGCCCGTGTCCCGATCATCCTGACGAGCCGCTCCGACAGCCCGGAGGTGCGGCTGGCCTCCTGCGCGCTGGCGCAGCTCTTCGCCCACCGCTCCGGGACGCCCTGATGGATCCGATGCTCAGCGGGGGGAACGCCGGCGCGCCGCGCCTCGAATGCGCCCCGAGGGGCCACGGCAGCGTTACGAGCGTCACGACCACGATGGCTTCACGGCCCTCGACGGACCGAGGGCGGACCCGCGCTCCCGCACGGTCGATCCCCGACGGGGGCTCCAGCGCATCGGCGCGGGCGCCACGCCTCCAGGGCCGGATCCGACGAGGGTCGGAACGGCGGCCCCCCGGAGGACGAGGCAGGCCGCGGCACGGCGGGGGTGCGGGCCAGGGGGGCGGCGCCGGCTCAGACCTCGTAGGCCGACGGGGATTCGCGCAGGCGCCAGACTTCGGAACTCGCCGAGATGATCAGCGCGATGCCGAAGCTCACATGCGCCCACGTCGCCACCGTGGCCTCCTGGAAGCCGAGTGCCCAAGGGGCCAGGCAGACCCAGAGTCCCCCTGCCGCGATGGCGTAGACCTCCCAGTCGTAGGTCTGCATCAGCGCCAGCACGGCGAGGATCGCGACCGTGGTGCCGAATATCCAGGCGTTCCAAGCCGCGGCGGTCTCGGACGCGAATCCGAAATACCAGGGCGCCGCGATCAGGCCGATGCCCAGCAGGAGACTCAATCCGTTCAGGAAGATGTCCTGCGATTGATTGTCGATGGTGCGCATCCTCCGCTCCCTCAACGGGTCCGGCGCGCGTGTCGCCGCCGTGCCCGGGACCGTATTGCGCGGGGCGACGGGACACCTTGCGTTGGATCAAACCGGGCGCCGGGTCCCTCTCGCGGCCGGGCATCGGATCGACGCGGTCGGGGGTTCCGCTGAGCCAGGACACGCTGCCGGTCGAACCGCAATGCCTGATCGCCCGCGCCCGGATCCTCGGCGACCGCATCGATACGGCGGGTCTCGAACGCAACGACACGCTCGCGATCAACCCGCTCGCCTTGCGGGTCGGGTGCGGTTTTGCGGTGGTCTTCCGCTACGGGGTCGTGGTGACGGTCGGGCTGTCCCCGAGCGAGGAGGAGGCGATGGCGGCAGGCCTGCTGTCGCGCGTCCGCGGTCCCGTGACGCGGCCGGAAGAGGAGACCGCCACGATCGAGATCGGGCCGGATCACGACGATCAGGTCGTGCCCGGCGGCCGGATCGCCATCCGCCAGCTGACGCCCGGGCGTCTGATCGTCATCGCCGACATCCTCGCCAAGAGCACGGCGCTGGCGCAGAACGAGATCGAGGTCGCGGCTGTCTTCGACGTGATCGAGCCCTTGGCGCGGCGCCTGGCCGAGACGGGGCGCGCATCGGGCGGCCGTCGGGCCGTCCTGAAGCATGTCGGCAGCACGCTGCTCGTCCAGCACAGGGTGTCGGGGCGCGTGGCGGTCGAGGAGAAGCCCGAGGTGCTGTGGGATCAGCCCGGCCTGGAACGCCTCTACGCGCGCCTCGAGGACGAGTACGAGCTGCGGGAGCGGACGGCCACGCTGAATCGCAAGCTCACCGTGATCGGCGCGACGGCGACCGCGCTCACCGACCTGATGCACACGAACCGTTCGTTGCGCCTGGAGATCGTGGTCGTCCTGCTGATCGCCCTCGAGATCGCGATCACGTTCCTTCCCCTGCTGCCCGCCTTCAGGCGATGAGGCCGCCGCCCGGAAGGCCGTCCGGACCGGACCGATCCGGCGCGTTGCCGTCCGCGCGGGGCCGGGCCGGGGCCGCGTCGCTCAAGCCGCGACGCGCCGTCTGGGCAAACGCGTCCAGGGACGGGCGATACGCGCCGGTCAGGACTTGGCGTTGGGTCAACGAGAGGGTGGGCATGCCGGCGCAGCCGCTGATCTGCTCCAGATCCCGGAAGAAGGCGGCCTGCGCGCCCCCCGAGCCCGAGAATGCGACGCCGAGCAGGTGCGGCGGCGCCCCGGCCTCCTGGAGGTAGGTCCGCACCGGCCCGGGAAGCCGGC
>NZ_BACT01000343.1:0-2174 GCF_000333255.1 Methylobacterium sp. B1
CTCCGCGGGAGTCGAGACCTTTGCGCCGGCCATATCCTCGATGATGGCTTCTTGAACGATCTCGAGGGCCTGGAGCGAGCGATCGGCCTGATCAGCGAGGATCGTGGAGAGTCCGATGAGGTTGCGTTCGGTATCCTGCAGCGCCTGACCGTACATGTCGGCGATGAAGACGATCGCGCCTGACACAATCGCAAAGGCCAGAACGACCAGTGACGTAACGAGAGCGGCATACGATCGAAGCATCCGGCAGCGCCTGTCCCTGGCGGTGGCCGTCGTCCACGGGCCCGAACTCCTCATCCTCGACGAGCCGACCTCCGGAGTGGATCCGCCGGCACGCGACCGCTTCTGGGCTCTCCTGCTCGATCTCGCGCGCCGCCAGGGCGTGACGATCTTCGTGTCGACCCACTTCATGGCCGAGGCCGAACGCTGCGACCGCCTCGCGCTGATGGATTCGGGGCGGGTCCTGGCCATCGACACCCCCGCGGGACTGGTGGCGCGTTGCGGGGCCGCCACCCTGGAGGACGCCTTCGTCACCCTCCTCGAACGGGCCGGAGCCGGCGGCACCGGAGCGCCCCCGCAGACGCCCGCGATCACGGAGGCGCGGCTTCCCCCGTCCGGCCCCCGGACGGACGGCATCATCCCGGTCAGCCCGCGCCGGCTCCTCGCCTGCGCACGTCGCGAGGCGCTGGAACTGGCGCGCGACCGGGTCCGCCTCGCCTTCGCGGTCCTGGGCACGACCTTCCTGATGCTGGTCTTCGGCTTCGGCATTTCCACCGACGTGAACAGCGTCGCCTTCGCGGTGCTCGATCACGACCGGAGCCATGCGAGCCGCGCCTATCTCGAGGACCTGCGCGGCTCGCGCTATTTCGTGGAGACCGCGCCCCTGTCGGGGTTCGGCGATCTCGAGCGGCGGCTCGCCCGGGGGGACATCGCGGCCGCGATCGAGATCCCGCCGGGCTTCGGCCGGGACGTGGCCCGCGGGCGGCCGACGCAGGTGGCGGCCTGGATCGACGGAGCCCGGCCGTTCTTCGCGCAGACCATCCGGGGCTACCTGTCGGGGGTGCACCAGCGCTATCTGTCCGATCCGCGGCGATTTCCTGCCAAGGCCGATCCGGCTCCCCAGGCCGAGATCGCGGTCCGCTTCAAGTACAACCAGGATTTCGACAGCATCTTCGCGATGGTGCCGGCGCAGATCGCCCTCCAGCTCGCCCTGATCCCGGCGATCATGATGGCGCTGGCGGTGGTGCGCGAGAAGGAGCTCGGCTCGATCACCAATCTCTACGTGACGCCCCTGACGCGCCTGGAATTCCTGCTGGGCAAGCAGCTCCCCTATATCGGCTTGGCGCTCGTCAATTTCGCGCTGATGGTCCTGCTGGCCCAGTTCGTCTTCGGGGTCCCGCTGAAGGGGAGCGCCTCGGTCCTGGTCGTCGGCACGCTGATCTACGTGACGGCGACGACGGCCTACGGGATGCTGGTCTCGACCTTCGCGCGGACCCAGATCGCGGCCCTGTTCGGCACCGCCATCCTGACCGTGCTGCCCGCCACCATGTTCGCCGGGATGCTCGTCCCCGTGGCCTCCCTGTCGGGCCTGGGGCGCATCCTGGGGCGGCTCTTCCCCATGACCTATTACCTGCCGGTGAGCCTCGGGGCCTTCACCAAGGGCCTCGGCTGGGCCGACCTCGCCGGCAGCCTCGCCATCCTGGCTGTATTCGTCCCCGTCCTGACCGCGGCGGCCTGCCTGGCGATGCCCCGGCAGGAATCCTGATCGCAGACGGGACTGCGCCGTGGACACCCTCGCGAATATCGTCTGGCTCGGGACCAAGGAGCTGCGCAGCTTCGGGCGCGACTACGTCCTGCTGGGCCTCGTCGTCTACAGCTTCTCCCTCGCCATCCTGGCGCAGGCGCAGAGCAGCTCGCAGGAACTGCACAACGCCGCGATCGCCATCGTCGACGAGGACCGCTCGACGCTGTCCCGGCAGATCACGCAGGCCTTCCTGCCCCCCCATTTCAAGCCGCCCGTCGCCATCGCCGAACGGGACATCGTCCCGGCGCTGAACGCGGGCACCTACACGTTCGTGCTCGACATCCCGCCGCGCTTCCAAGCCGACCTGCTCGGTCTGAAGCAGCCCGGCTCAGCTCGAATCGACGCCACCCGCATGGTGCAGGCCGGCCTC
>NZ_BACT01000342.1:0-2032 GCF_000333255.1 Methylobacterium sp. B1
CGGTCAGCCAGGCCGAGCGCGCCTCGGCGGAGGCCCGCGCCAACATCCAGGAGCGGCAGAGCCACGTGAAGCTCACCCAGCAGGAGCTGAGCCGCTCGACCTATCTCACGGCGCGGGGCTACGCGTCCGCCGAGCAGCTCGACACGCGCCGCAGGCGGCGGACGAGGCGGCCGCGGCGCTGAGCGCGGCCGAGGCACGGTTCGGCGGCGGCGAACATGCGCTGGAGGTCGCGCGGAAGAACGCCGACGCGGCGCAGGCCGCCCGGGAGGCGGCGGCCGCGCGGGTCGGCGCGGCCCGGCACGCCCTCGAAGCCCAGACGCAGAGCGCCGCCTTTATCCGGGTCAACATCGCCGACAATTCCCTCGTCGCGCCGCGCGACGGGCCCATCGAGTATCGCGTCGCCAATGTCGGCGAGGTCCTGGGCGCCGGCGGCAAGGTCTTCACGATGCTCGACGCCGCCGACGTCCGCATGGATGTCTACCTGCCGACGCCGGAGGCGGGCCGTGTCCGGATCGGCGCGGAGGCGCGCATCGTGCTCGACGCCTATCCTCGGCATGTCATCCCGGCGCGGGTGGTCTTCGTCTCGAGCCAGGCGCAGTTCACGCCGAAGACCGTGGAGACCCGTGACGAGCGCGACAAGCTGATGTTCCGGATCCGGGTGCGGATCGACCCGGAGCGCCTCCGTGGACGCGAGCGCCTCATCCGCAGCGGGTTGCCCGGGATCGCCTATGTGCGGACCGACGAGACGGCCGCTTGGCCGGCCTCGCTCCTCCCGAGCCCGCCCCCGGCTGCACCGGCTCCCGCGCCGATCCCCACGGCGCCCTGAGACGCGTGATGGGGCCGCCGGATCTCACCGTCGCCCGGGTCGAGCATCTCACCCACCGCTACGGCCGGACCGTCGCACTCGACGACGTGACGCTGGCGATCCCCGGCGGCCGGCTCGTGGGCCTGATCGGGCCGGACGGCGTCGGGAAGTCGTCGCTGCTCGCGATTCTCGCGGGGGCCCGGCGGGTTCAGGCGGGCCGCGCCACGGTGCTCGACGGCGACATCGCGCAGGCTCGGCACCGGGCGGCCGCGTGTCCGCGGATCGCCTACATGCCGCAGGGACTCGGGCGCAATCTCTACGCCAGCCTCAGCGTGCGCGAGAACGTCGACGTCTTCGGCCGGCTGTTCGGGCAGGAGCCGGCGGAGCGGGACGCGCGGATCGCCGAACTCCTGGCCGCCACGGGGCTCGCGCCCTTCGCGGACCGCCCGGCCGGGAAGCTGTCCGGCGGCATGCGCCAGAAGCTCGGCCTCTGCTGCGCCCTGATCCACGATCCCGACCTGCTGATCCTCGACGAGCCGACCACCGGGGTCGATCCGCTTTCGCGCCGGCAGTTCTGGGAGCTGATCGGGCGCATCCGGGCGCGGCGCCCGGCCATGTCGGTGCTGGTCGCCACGGCCTACATGCAGGAGGCGGAGGCCTTCGACTGGCTCGTCGCCATGAACGACGGCCGGGTGGTCGCCACGGGCTCCCCGGAGGGGCTTCGGCGGCGGACCGGCGCGGCCGGCGTCGAGGCCGCCTTCACGGCCCTGCTGCCGCAGGATGACGCGCCCCCGTCCCGGGCGCCGGTGCCGCCCAGGGCCGCCCCCGGGCGCGACCGGCCGATCATCACCGCGCGCGACCTGACACGGCGGTTCGGCGCCTTCACGGCGGTGGACCGCGTCAGCTTCGACATCCTGCCCGGGGAGATCTTCGGGTTCGTCGGCTCGAACGGCTGCGGCAAGACCACGACCATGAAGGTCCTGACCGGCCTCCTGCCGCCGAGCGAGGGCGAGGCGCTCCTGTTCGGGCAGCCGGTCGCCGCGGGCGGCATCGCGGCGCGCCGACGGGTCGGCTACATGTCGCAGGCCTTCTCGCTCTATGCCGAGCTGACCGTCCGGCAGAACCTCGCCCTGCACGCCCGCCTGTTCCGGCTCAGCCCCGAAGCCAGGCGCGCCCGGGTGGCCGAACTCGTCGCGCAGTTCGACCTCGGCCGCCACGTCGATCAGC
>NZ_BACT01000341.1:0-3316 GCF_000333255.1 Methylobacterium sp. B1
GTCCGCTACTATCGCCGCTCCGAGCGGGCGCACGCACCGGGCACGCCCTTCGACATCCGCAGCCTGCCCGCGCTGCCGCGGGTCGATATCGTCTATGGCTACGCCGACGCGGACGGCACCGCGGTCCGGGCCTTCCTGTCGGCGGGCGCGCGCGGCCTCGTCGCGGCCGGTCTTGCCCCGGGCATGACCCCGCCGGCCGAGGCCGAGGCCCTGGAGGCGGCGGCTGCCGCCGGGATCGTGGTGGTGATGTCGACCCGGGCCGGCAGCGGCGTTGTCCCGCTCACCACCCGGCTGCGCACCCGCGGCATCCTCAGCGCCGACAACCTCACCCCGCAGAAGGCCAGGATCCTGCTGGCCCTGGCGCTGACCGTCACGACGGAGCCGGAGGCGGTGGCGCGGCTGTTCGCGACGTATTAGGGCACCGGCCGCCCGAAGGGGGACCGGCTCGGCGCGAGAGGGGGGCGGGGCCGCGGTTCGGGCCGATCCGCGCCGGGGTCGTCCGCGCCCGGCCGGAGGATCACCGAGTGCAGCCGACGCAGATGCCGCGGGTGATGGCGTCGTCGCGGATCTGCTCCAGCGTGCGCCGCTGGATCTGGCTGCTCTCGTCGACGTCGATCTTGTCCGGTTTCGGCACGGTCGCACCGCTCTTGGCGATGTAGTCGCTTCGGTTGGCCGCAACATCCATCGAATCCGGCCTGTCGCCGGCCCGGACCAGAGCCGACGAGACCACCGCAAGAGCGATCGAACATCCGAGAACGAGAGGATACCGCATGGCCGCCTCCGCCGTAGAGGTAGAGCGTGTGACGGCATCACAGACCGATCCGGGTTCCCCGCATTGACCTATCGCAAGGCTCGGCCCGCGTGCGGCGCCGGGCTCGTCGTCATTGGCCCGGTCGCCGTTGCGCTAGATCAAGGCTCGCCGGCCGGGGGCGGGCAGAGTTTGCCGCGGGTCCGCGCCCCGCATCCGGGCCGTCGAGGACCGCATCGTCGCTCTCGTCTGGACGGAACGGCCGGGCAGCGGCAGACCGGATCGCCCGTGAACCCGCAGCCAGCCATGGAGACGCGCTATGACAGACAGCCACGCACACGGGGTCGTCGAGCATGAGGGCCGGGGCGGGGAGGGCGCCCATCCGGATGAGCGGCTTGCCGGCCGCATCGGCGAACACATGAGACGGGCCCTGCAGGACATCCTGAAGAGCCCCGAAGCGCTGCGGCAGGCGATCCATCTGGGACCGCACGAACACGCGCTGAGCCGCCGGGTGGCCAACGGCCACGATCCGGCCGCAGTGGCGGCGCTGCTCGCCGCCGGCGGCGTCGGCTTCGGGGTGGCATGGCTGATCTTCGGCCAGCATTGGCACCGCACGGATTACGTCGCGCGCCGGATGAGCCACAGCAGCGAACGGATGGCCTGACGCCGTTTCACGGCCCGCCGGGCCGAAGCCTGCGGCACCGGCCTGCGCGCGGGACCCCGGTCCCGCACGGGGGAGGGCGCCGCCTGTCGCCTCACCCCGGCGGTTGCGCCGTCCCGTCGGCCCGCACGTTGCGCTGGATCAACGCCCAGGCTGCGCCGGCAGCGATGAATGGCAGACCTGCGAAGAGGTGAAGCCATGAAACGCGATCTCGCTACGAACCTGAGCGAAGAGACCGAACGGGTCGGCGCCCGCATCGACAAATCCTACGAGAAACTGGCGCTCAAGCTGCGGCGGCGGGCCGACAAGGCGCGCGCGGCCATGGTCAAGTGCAAGAACCGCATCAAGCGGGCCGTCCTCCAGCGGCGGTTCGAGATCTACGCGAATGCCGCGCGCGATATCGACCAGTCCGTGATGGACCGGCAGGCCTCGCCGGGACCGGTGCTGCGGCTGAAACCGGACGAGCGGGGCACGCCCGCTCAGACGTGATTCCGGGCCGCGGCGGGCCCTCCGTCCGACCGGGCTTGATCCAGCGCAAGGCGGGCCGAAGGTTGGGCTGCGCACCCTGCTCCGTGGCCGGCCGCCCTGCCGATGCCGGTTGATCGATGCCCCGATCCCAAGCCGGGGAGGTTGTGAATGCCAGCGCTCACCCCCGTTCCGGATCAGGCCCCAGGGCCCGATGCCCCGTCGCCGTCCGCGGGCGACCGGTCGCACCTGAGGCTGCATCCCCTGAGCGCCCGGCAGATCATGTCGGCGCCCGTCGTCAGCGTCTGCCCCGACACGGCCCTGCGGCGCGCGATCGATCTCATGCTGGACGCCGAGATCAGCGGCCTGCCGGTCATCGATGCGCAGGGCGCGCTCGTCGGCATGGTGACGGAGGGCGATCTGCTCCGCCGGGTCGAATTCGGCACCGAACACCGCATGTCGCGCTGGATCGCGTATCTGCGCAGCCCCGGCCGGCTCGCCGAGGATTATGTCCACGCGCACGGCCGGCGGGTCGAGGCGGTGATGTCCAGCCCCGTGACCACCGTGACGGAGGACACGCCCCTGAAGGCGATCGTCGAGACCCTGATACGGGCTCGGATCAAGCGGGTGCCGGTCCTGCGCGGGTACGCCGTCGTCGGGATCGTGAGCCGGGCGGATGTCGTCCGGGCTCTCGGCGCCGCCTTGGACGCGGACGGGACTGCGGGCCACCGCAGTGATGTCGAGATCCGTCAGGACATCCTCGCGGCCTTCGACCAAGCCGTCTGCATCCCGAAGGCCACCATCGCGGTCGCCGTCCGGCACGGAACGGTCGAGCTCCACGGCTGGATCGCCGACGAGCGGGAAAGGGGCGCGGTGCGCGCCGCCGTCGACGGCGTTCCGGGCGTCGTCGCCCTGCGCGACCATCTGACTTGGGTCGAGCCGATCACCGGCACGGTCCTGCCGGGTCCAGACGACGCCCGGGCGGAGGATTCCGCCGCCACGCATCCCGCCACGCATCCCGCCACGCCTGCCGACAGCGCCGTACGGATCGAGGGCGCGTCCCCATGAGCGTGGACACCGTCCTGCCCTCCGTCAGCGCCCGCAACCGGACGGCGGAGGTGCTTCGTGACAAGGTCGTCCCCGCGCTCGGGGCCAGCGTCCCGTCTCCCGCGCCATGCCCCCCCGCCGGGCCGGATCGGCGATCACGCGGCCTGTGGCTCACGGCCGCCATCGTGCTGCTGCTTCTCGCCGGGGGCGGCTACGGATGGTGGAAGGCCCATCGCCCGTTGCTGCCGCCGGGCTTCGCCTCCGGGAATGGCCGGCTCGAAGCGAACGTGATCGACATCGAGACCAAGTTCGCCGGCCGCATCGCGCGTCTTCTCGTCGAAGAGGGCGACCTGGTGCGGGCCGGGCAGGTCGTCGCCGTGATGGATACGCGGGAT
>NZ_BACT01000340.1:0-2664 GCF_000333255.1 Methylobacterium sp. B1
CGCCTTTCCGTTTCACCCAGAGGAGACCTGACGATGAGAACGATGGTCCCGACCGGCCGCCAGCATCAGGAAGCCATTCAGTTCCGGCTGATCCTGACGGCGACCTACCCGTTCTTCCTCGCCGCGGCGCGCTGAACCGGTTCCGGCCGGCGCGCGAGGCGGCCCGTCCTGGCCTGGCACCGGCGCGGCGCTCGGTCTTCGGCGAGGCCCGCGCCATGGCGGTTCAGGCGATCCCCTTCGCCTTCATGGGCTGACACGCCCCTGAGCGAGACACTTCCGTCCGGTCACGCGGGGGAAGTCGAGCCGCGACCGCTGCAAGGCATCGTGGCTGAACCCGTCGCGCCTCGTCAGAGGCGCGGCCAACACACGGAGGTCTGAACGATGGCGAGTGGACCCGTCACAACAGAAAGACCGAGCAGCCTGTCCGGGCTGACGGAACCGGAAGCCAAGGAGTTCCATGCGATCTTCCTGACGAGCTTCCTCATCTTCACGGCGATTGCCGTGGTCGCTCACATCCTCGTCTGGTTGTGGCGCCCCTGGCTTCCCGGACCGCAGGGCTACGCCTCTCTCGACGGCGTCCGCGATGCGGCCCACGCCCTCGTCACGATGATCGGCTGAGGAGGATCGAATGCACAAGGTTTGGTTGCTCTTCGATCCGCGGCGCACGCTGGTGGCTCTGTTCACCTTCCTCTTCATCCTGGCGCTGCTGATCCACTTCATCCTGCTCTCGACCGACCGGTTCAACTGGCTTGACGGTCCGAGAAACAACAAGGCGGCCGAGAACACCATCACGCTCGCGCTGCCGCAGATGCCGGCCTGACCGCCGGTCCGGACCGCGGCGCGCGAGGGCCGCGGTCACCCCAAACCTTCCCTTTCTCCGGCCTGACTGAGGAGCAGCCGCCATGGCGATGCTGAGCTTCGAGCGCAAATACAGGGTCCGCGGCGGCACCTTGCTCGGCGGCGACCTGTTCGACTTCTGGGTCGGGGCGTTCTTCGTCGGCTTCTTCGGGGTCGTCGGTTTGTTCTCACGGTGCTGGGCACCGCCCTCGTCATCTACGGCGCGGCGATCGGGCCGACCTGGAACGTCTGGCAGATCAACATCGCGCCGCCGGATATCAGCTACGGCCTGAGGCTCGCCCCGCTGAAGGAGGGCGGTCTCTGGCAGATCATCACGTTCTGCGCGCTCGGGTCCTTCGTGTCCTGGGCGCTGCGCGAGGTCGAGATCTGCCGCAAGCTCGGTATCGGCTACCACGTGCCCGCGGCCTTCGGGATGGCGATCTTCGCGTATTTCACGCTGGTGGTGGTCCGGCCGTTCCTGATGGGCGCCTGGGGATACGGCTTTCCCTACGGTATCCTCAGTCACCTCGATTGGGTTTCCAACACCGGCTATCAGTATCTGCACTTCCACTACAATCCAGCGCACATGCTGGCCGTGACGTTCTTCTTCACCACGACGCTCGCCCTGGCGATGCACGGCGGCCTGATCCTGTCGGCGACCAACCCGAAGAAGGGCGAGGTCGTGAAGACGCCGGAGCACGAGGACACCTTCTTCCGCGACACGATCGGCTACTCGATCGGCACGCTCGGCGTTCACCGCCTCGGCCTGTTCCTGGCCCTGTCGGCGGGGTTCTGGAGTGCGGTCTGCATCGTGATCAGCGGGCCGTTCTGGACGCAGGGTTGGCCGCAATGGTGGGGCTGGTGGCTTAATCTGCCGGTGTGGCGATGACAAGCCGGACGCGATCGGAACGAAGGACATAACGCGGGTCGCCGCCGTCGAGCGCGCGGCACTCCGGGGGAGGGCAGGCCATGGCCTATTACCAGAACATCTTCACGCAGGTTCAGGTGCGCCCGCTGGTACCGGAGCACGGCGTTCCGGTGGCGGTCGATGACCGGATCGGCAAGCCGTTCAACAGCTACCTGTTCGGGCTCATCGGCAACAGCCAAGTCGGTCCGATCTATATCGGCTATATCGCGGCGCTCTCGATCGTCTGCGGCTTAATCGCCTTCGAGATCATCGGGCTCAACATGTGGGCCTCGGTGAATTGGGATCCGGTCCAGTTCGTCCGGCAATTGCCGTGGCTCGCCCTGGAGCCGCCGCTCCCGAAGTACGGGCTGAAGGTCCTTCCACCCCTCAACGAGGGCGGCTGGTGGCTGATCGCCGGCTTCTTCCTGACGGCCTCGATCCTCCTCTGGTGGGTCCACCTCTATCGGCGGGCGCGGGCGCTCGGGCTCGGCACCCACGTGCCGTGGGCCTTCGCGTCGGCGATCTGGCTCTACCTCGTCCTCGGCTTCATCCGGCCGGTGCTGATGGGATCGTGGTCGGAAGCCGTGCCCTTCGGCATCTTCCCCCACCTCGATTGGACCGCGGCCTTCTCGCTCCGCTACGGGAACCTGTTCTACAACCCGTTTCACATGCTCTCGATCACGTTCCTCTACGGATCGACGCTGCTGTTCGCGATGCATGGCGGCACGATCCTGGCCTGCTCGCGCTACGGCGCCGAACGGGAGATCGATCAGATCGTCGACCGCGGCACGGCCACCGAACGCGCAGCCCTGTTCTGGCGCTGGACCATGGGCTTCAACGCCACGATGGAGTCGATCCACCGCTGGGCCTGGTGGTTCGCAGTCCTGACAACGCTCACGGGCGGCATCGGCATCCTGCTC
>NZ_BACT01000339.1:0-4076 GCF_000333255.1 Methylobacterium sp. B1
CGCCAAGCCTGACGGGCCCCGCCGCTGTCAGGATGCGACGATCCCGAGGATGTCGAGCCCTTGTGGATCTTCGCGGGGACCACGCGGTAATTGGCGTGGAAGGGATGTGTCTTCTCGCCTGCGATAGTAGTGCCACGGACGAAGAGAAGCCGCGCTCCACTCGATTCGATCATGCTGGCATAGCCGCGGAAATTGAATGACCTGTTCTCGTGGATCAGGGCAATGACCCGCGCCTGAGGATTGCAAAAGATGCAATTCGTCAGAGCCGAGCTCGCGGATCCGACGATGACATCCGCAGAATGATAGAGCGCAATCTGATCGATAAACGAAAGTTGTTCGGGATGGACAACCTCGAAGCCGAGGCGAGTCAGGTCATCAATGATCTCCGACTCGTTGACGAGCTGCCGCTGCGTGAAATTGCGGCGCGAGAGAAAGATCCGCCGCCCCGTGGGGCGTATATCGGCGCCATGCGTCGCGATCTTGTCGAGCAGGGCACGGCGCATGCCCGCCAGGACATCCTTCGGCCAGATCGCGTCGTAGACCGGCATGCCGGGCCGTGAATCGAACGGGAAGAAGGTCGGCACCGGGGCGACGCCGAGCTCGCGGAACCGCGTCGCCTGTGCCGACAGCGGCAGAATCGGCCGATCGCGCTCGTCGAGCAACTCGACGATCTGCCGATGCGTCTCCGGCATGTGGTCGTCGATGCAGATCGGGAAGTCCGCGGGGCAGGCGGGATCGTTGAACCAGAGCATGCGCGGCACGAACTCGAGCAGCCAGTGGCCATAATTCTTGCTCTGGAGCCCGAACATCATCAGCCCGGCATCGAGCGTGCGCGTCTCGGCCGGCTCCTCGACCAGGGCCCGCTTCGCGCCGTAGACGGCCGTCATGATCTGGTCGGGGTTTACCCCGTCCTTGATGTCCGCGATGCCGCTGAGCGGGTGGGCGGCGAGATCGTAGATCAGGCGGTTGCCTTGAAGCACGAGATTGCTGCGCGGGAAGGTCAGGCAATCCTTGAACCGCGCGATGTATTGCGGCGGCGCGTCGAGGGATCCGCACGCTGAGGTCAGCGCCACCGGCCCTTCGAGAAACGCGATCTCCGGCTCGGCAATCCGGCGGGCCCCGAGCAGCTCCCGGTATTCGCCTTGCCCGTCCGCGGCCGCTTGGCGGGCGGAAACAATGTCGTAGATCCGCAGCGGCCCGAGCCCCAGGACGTGCCGCGTCCGTTCGTGGAGCGTCTGCGCCTCCTCGTGCCGGCCCGCCTCGGCCAGGGCGTTCATCTGCAGGATTCGCAAGGTTCGGATCTTGCGCTCAAGGGTGTCGCCGTCGATCGTCAGGCGCCTGACCGCCCAACTGGTCCCGCGCGATCCGCGCGAGCAGGTAGCTGCGCACCGCGCTTTCGGCGTCCCCGGCGAGTTCGTAGTCCCAGGCGATGTGGATGAGCGACGGGTCGTTCTGCCCGTGATCCCCGGCGGCCGCCTTGGCCTCCCGCAACTCTTGCAGCAGCCCTTCCACCAGATCGAACGCCTTGCGGCGGCAGAGATCGAGGATGCGGGTTCGGATGGCGGCAAGCCGATACGCCGCCGCGGGTGCAGGCGTCACCCGGGCCGCGAGGTCGTAGGCACGCCCCGCGAGGTCGAGCCGGTTCTCGCCCATGAACCGGAAAGCCAGCGTGGCGAGGTGCTGCGCAGCGACCGCCGGTCGGCTGTTCGTGAGTGCGGACAGGCCGTCCTCGATCGCGTCGAGCGCAGCGGCGCCGTTCGAGGGATCGGCCTGACTCAGGATACGCCGAAAATCGCCTTGCATCGTCCTCGACCGTTCCTCTCGGCCCGGGCCCACCGTCGCCGCTCAGCGGGCCGCCAGAGACCGCTCCACGCTGCCGCAGACCGCATCGATCTGCGTCGGCGTGATCGCCGGGAAGAACGGCACCCCGATGGCGCTCGCGGCCGCCGCGGCGGTCCCCGCCAGCCCGTCGTGCCGGCAGGTCGCGAAGGCGGGGTGCGCCTGACAGCCGGTCCCGTACCAGCGCCGCCACTGGATCCCGTCCGCGTCGAAGCCTGCCGTCACCGCATCGGCGGTGCCGGGCTCGAACAGGGCGGTGATCGTCATGGTCAGCCAGTCCCTGCCGAAGCCCGGCTGCATGCGCACGCCGATCCGCTCGAAGCCCGCGACATAGGCGAGGGATGCGTCCCGCAATTGCTGGATGCGCGCCTCGAGCCCGTCGAACACCGCCAGTCCGACCGCGGCGGCGTATTCCGAAATCCGGTAATTGCCGCCCCGCACCTCCGACACGCGGCTGCTCGCCGAGAAGCCGAAGCCCGTCATGGCGGTGGTCTGGGCGACCAGATCGGTGTCGGTGGTGAGGATCGCCCCGCCCTCCCCGATCCCGAGCGCCTTGGTGGCGTGCAGGCTCACGCAGATCGGCTGCGCGCCCACGCGGTGCAGGTTGAGCGTGGCGGCGGCGGCGTCGAACACCACCGGGATGCCGTGCGCTGCCTCGAACGCTTCCCAGGCGGCGACGTCGATCGGCGCGCCGTAGGGGCTGACCACCACCACGGCGGCGACCTCGTCCCCGGCCGCCGCCAGGGCCCGGGCGGCAATGGCCGGCGTCAGCGCCAGCGTCTCGGGATCGACATCCGCGAAGAACGGCTCCAGGCCGACATTGACCGCCGCATGCGCGGTGGCGACGAAGGTGTAGGCGGGCATCAGGCAGAGCCGGCCCTTCCGGCCGGCGATCCGGTAGCGCAGGGCGAGCTCGATGGCCGTCGTCCCGCTGCCGGTGATCGTCGCCGCCACCGGCGCGCCGTCGGCGCGCTCCGAGACGAAGCGGCAGAGCGTCTCGGTGAACGCCCGGGAGAGCGGACCGTAATTGCTGTAGATGTGCGACTGATCGATCCGGCGCAGATACGGGACGATGGCATCCGTCTCCGGCAGGCTTGGAATGAGCACGGGGATCATCGTCGAGACACGTCCTGACTGTCGGCCGCCACCATCCTCACGCGCATGCTAAGGTGACGCGCCCGCTATACATGGCCGGACAGGACCGCGGAAGGCGGCGATCCGGATGCCGGCCCCTCCCCGCCTAGGCGCGCCGCAGGGACCGCGCCGGATTGCCGAACACCGTCTGGCCCGGCGCCACGTTCCGGATCACGACGGCGCCGGCGCCGACCACGGCGTGCGCGCCGATCCGCATCCGCGGGATCACGCAGGCCCCGGTGCCAAGGAACGCGCCCTCCTCGACGCGGACATGCCCGGCCAGGTGGACCCCAGGGCTCAGCGTGGCGAAATCCTCGAGCACGTCGTCGTGGGCGACGGTGCAGCCCGGGTTGACGAGGACGTGCTCCCCGAGGCGCGCATCCGTCGTGATGGAGGAATGGCCGAGGATCACGGCACCCGCACCGATCCGGCTGCTCGCTCCGATCAGCACTCCCGGATCGATGATCGAGGTGAACTGGGCGCCGATCTCCGCCCGAAGATGCGCGACCGCCCGGGCCCGGGGCCCGGGCTCGCCGAGGGCGACGACGAAGCGCAGGCTCGCGTCGCCCGCCAGGCTGCGCACATCCCGAACCACGGGCCGGCCCCGAAACGTCTCCGGCGCGTCGATCCCGGGATCGACGATGCTGGCTTGCAGCTCGATCGCGGTCCCGTGCGCGTTGAGGCGCTGCAGGGCGTCGACAATCTCGCGGGCGAGCGCGCCGGCGCCGTACAGGACGAGGCGGACGGTCATCGTGCCCGGATCCGGGATCGGATCCGGCCGCGGCCCGAATGCAGCGTGTCGTTCCGGTCGTCGTCCATGCGCGGGGATCCCTGCCTGCCCGGTGCCCTGCCCTACACGAGACCGCGTGCGCCCTCCAGCGCCGCGTCCGCCGGCCCTCCCAGGCGAGGGGCATTCGGATATCTCGTCACGGCACGCCGGTTCCAGTACACCGCCCGCGAGGGCGCGCCGTTCGACCGGCGCGCGGACGGGCAGGGTCGATCAGGCGCGCAACCGACATGAGGGCGACGCAGACCTTCATCGACCTGATCCGGACGGTCATCGCGACAACGCGCCGGAACGTCTCGCGCAAATCGCCCCCTTG
>NZ_BACT01000338.1:0-4475 GCF_000333255.1 Methylobacterium sp. B1
GCCGGCGAGTATGTAACCGAGCAGCCCCTGTGGCAGGCATGTACGGCTGGCGGAGGTCATTCTCACAATGAAAGCTGTGATCTTGGCGGGCGGACTTGGCACGCGCCTGTCCGAGGAGACCGGGACGCGTCCGAAGCCGATGGTCGAGATCGGAGGACAGCCGATCCTTTGGCACATCATGAAGGGCTTCGCCGCCCACGGGGTGCGCGATTTCGTGATCTGCCTCGGCTATCGCGGGTATATGATCAAGGAATTCTTTCTTAATTACCGGCTCCACCTCTCCGACGTGACTGTCGAGACGGGAACGGGCGCAGTTGAATTTCACAGAAGCGGTGCCGAGGACTGGAACGTCTCGCTGATCGAGACTGGGCCCGAGACCATGACAGGCGGCCGGCTCAAGAGAGTGCGTCCCTATCTCGGCACGGAACCGTTTTTCATGACCTACGGTGACGGGGTCGCGGACGTCGATCTCACCGCGCTCAAGGCTTTTCACAAGGCGCATGGGCGAATGGCCACTCTGACCGCCGTGGCCCCGCCAGGCCGGTTCGGTGCCCTGGAGATGGACGGCGATGCGATCCGTAGCTTCCGCGAGAAGCCGGCCGGCGATGGCGCCGTGATCAACGGAGGCTTCTTTGTCCTCGACCCACGGGTGCTCGACTACGTCACCGATGACTCCACCGTTTGGGAAAACGAGCCGTTGGAGCGACTGGCGCGGGAAGGAGAGCTGCAAGCCTACCGGCATGCCGGCTTCTGGCAGGCGATGGATACCCTTCGCGACAAGAACCACCTTGAGACTCTCTGGACGGCCAAGTCCGCGCCGTGGAAGGTGTGGTGATGGCTGCCCGCAACCCCGATCCGGGATTCTGGTCCGGACGGCGTGTGCTGGTCACAGGCCACACTGGCTTCAAGGGCGCATGGCTCAGCCTCTGGCTCACGCGGCTCGGGGCGCAGGTCACCGGCTTCGCACTGGCCCCCGAGACCGAGCCAAGCCTGTGCACGCTGGCGGCCCTGGCGGATCGGGCCGACAGCCGGATCGGCGATGTGCGAGACCTCGCCGCGCTCAGCGCCTGTGTGGCTGAGACGCAGCCAGAGATCGTGCTGCATCTGGCCGCTCAGGCGCTCGTCCGGCCCTCCTACAGCGACCCGGTCGGCACTTATGCCAGCAACGTCATGGGCACTGTCCACCTGCTGGAGGCGGTGCGCGCCTGCCCGTCGGTGCGGGCCGTGGTGATCGTGACCAGCGACAAGGCCTACGAGAATCGCGAATGGGTCTGGGCCTATCGCGAGGACGAGCCGATGGGTGGGCGTGATCCCTATTCGAACTCGAAAGGCTGCGCCGAACTCGTGACCAGCGCCTATCGCGCTTCGTTCTTCGGCGCCGGCGGCCATCCAGCCCGGGTTGCCAGTGCGCGGGCTGGCAACGTCATCGGCGGTGGCGACTGGTCGTTGGACCGTCTGATCCCCGACATGGTGCGTGCCTTCAATCGGGGCGAGCCGGTCGAGATTCGTTCACCCGGCGCCGTGCGCCCTTGGCAGCACGTGCTGGAGCCACTCTCAGGTTACCTACGGCTTGCTGAGGTGCTCTGTGAGCAGGATGGCGCACGTTATGCCGAGGGCTGGAATTTCGGGCCTTCCGACGAGGATTGCCGACCGGTCTCCGATGTGGTGGCCGGTCTGGCCCGGGGCTGGGGCGAGGGCGCGCGCTGGCAGCTTGCCTCCGGCACGCACCCGCACGAGGCCACCTTCCTTAAGGTCGACGCCTCGAAGGCTCGCGCGCATCTCGGGTGGGACCGGCGCCTGCGGCTGTCGGAGGCGCTCGACTGGACTGGGACGTGGTATCGGGCACAGGCTCGAGGCGCGGATGCAGCCGCGCTGACATACGAGCAGATCGCGCGGTACGAGGCGCTTGCGGAGACAGAGGACAAGGTATGAGCGCAGCAACGGACACCGTTCCGGCCCCGACAAGCCGGGCCTGCTGCCGGGCCTGTGGTACGCCGCTCACCCGCACCGTGGCCGATCTGGGATTATCGCCTCTCGCCAATTCCTACGTGCCGCCCGAGCGTGCGGGGCAAGGAGAAATGGTTTACCCGCTCCACGCCTATGTCTGCGAGAGCTGCTGGCTCGTGCAACTTGAGGCCTTCGAGAGCCCGGAGCACATTTTCTCGGATTATGCCTATTTCTCGGGCTTCTCCGCCGGCTGGTTGCGCCACGCGGAAGCTTACGTAGCGAGCATGACCGAGCGCTTCGGTCTCGGGCCGCAGAGCAAGGTTGTCGAGGTGGCCAGCAACGACGGCTACCTGCTGCAGTATTTTGTTGCCCGTGGCGTGCCGGTCCTGGGCGTCGAGCCGGCTGCCAATGTGGCGGCGGTGGCGCGCGAGAAGGGGGTGGCGAGCGAAGTCGCATTCTTCGGCCGCGATACGGCCGAGCGCCTTCGGGCCGAGGGGCACGGTGCCGACTTGATGGCCGCCAACAACGTGCTGGCCCACGTGCCCGACATCCTCGATTTCGTGGCGGGCTTTCAAGTCTTGTTGAAGCGAGACGGTGCAGGCACCTTCGAGTTCCCGCACCTGTTGCGGATGATCGAGCACAAACAGTTCGACACGATCTACCACGAACATTTCTCGTATCTGTCCCTCGGCGTGGTTTCGGGCATCCTGGAGCGATCGGGTCTACGGGTGTTCGACGTGGAGGAGCTGCCGACCCACGGCGGATCCCTGCGCGTCTTTTTCTGCCACGTGGACGGACCGCATGCGCAGACGCCGGCGGTGGCGCGGGTGCTCGCCGATGAGCGGGCCGGCGGCCTGTTCTCGGCCGAGGGCTATGGGCGATTTGCCGCCGACGTGGTCGAGATCAAGTGCGCCAGCCTGGAGTTCCTGATCCAGCAACGACGGGCGGGTAAGCGGGTCTGCGGCTACGGGGCGGCCGCCAAGGGCAACACCTTCCTGAACTATTGCGGGATCGGACCGGAGTTGGTTGAGGCGGTGGCGGACCGCTCACCGCACAAGCAGGGCACGTTCCTGCCGGGCAGCCGGATCCCCGTGATCTCGCCCGAGGCGTTGCTGGAGATGCGTCCGGACTACGTGCTGATCCTGCCCTGGAACCTGAGGGCGGAAATCATGCAGGAGATGGCCGGAATCCGCGCCTGGGGTGGGCGTTTCGTCACTGCTATTCCGAGCCTCGCTGTAGAGTGAGCGGAATGAACTTCGAGGAGCTGCCGCTCGCAGGAGCTTTCCGGATCGACATCAACCCGCACGAAGACGAGCGCGGTTTCTTCGCGCGGACCGTGTGCGAAGACACGCTTGCAGCTCATGGGCTCGTCAGCCGGTTTAGCCAGTCGAGCGTGTCGTATAATCGATCACGCGGAACGGTCCGCGGGATGCACTACGCTCTGGCGCCGTACGCGGAGACCAAACTTGTCCGCTGCACGATGGGTGCGATCCACGACGTGATCGTCGACCTGCGTCGGGACTCCCCGAGCTATCTGCGGGCGGTCGGCGTCGAACTATCGGCCGGGAACAGGACTGCGCTCTACATTCCGGCTGGTTTCGCGCACGGTTTCCAGACCCTGCAGGACGAGACGGAGGTGCTCTATATGATCGATCGGCCTTATGTTGCCGGCGCCGCCCGTGGGGTTCGCTGGGACGATCCGGCGCTCGACGTCGCCTGGCCGGAGCCGGTGACCGTGATCTCCGAGCGGGATCTCGCCTTCCCGGCCTGGACCGGTCTCGATCCGGTCGTGTGATGTCAGGCGCGCGGCGCGTTCTCCTCACCGGTGCGACCGGTTTTGTCGGAACTCACGTGATCCCGGCCCTTCAGGCGCGCGGCTTCGAGGTTCATGCCCTCGGACGCCGGCCGCCCGCCGCGACGGTGGTTTTCCATCCTGTCGATCTTTTGGACGCTGAAGCCGTGCAAGCGGCGGTCGGTCGGGTCGGCGCCGGTCACCTTCTGCATCTGGCTTGGTACGCCGAGCCGGGGCTTTACTGGCGCTCACCGGTCAACCTCGACTGGGTCGCGGCGAGCCTGGCGCTGGTCCGAGCCTTCCGGGAGGGTGGGGGCGCACGGGCGGTCGTAGCGGGGACCTGCGCCGAGTATGCCTGGGGTCCGGAAAGGCTCAGCGAGGACGCGCACTGTGTGCCCGCAACCCTGTACGGGGCCGCCAAGGACGCCACGCAGCGTGTCCTGACAGCCTATGCGCGTGAGACCGGGCTCTCGTTTGCCTGGGGCCGCCTGTTTTTTCTGTACGGGCCCAGGGAGAAATCGGGCCGGCTGGTGAGCGACGCGATCCGGGCTCTGTCGTCCGGGGAGCGTTTCGGGACGAGCCCGGGTCACCAGCGTCGCGACTTCAGCCACGTAGCCGACGTGGCCGGTGCTTTCGCAGCCTTGGTCGACTCGGCCGTTGAGGGAGCCGTCAACATTGGGTCCGGCGCGGCTGTGCCTGTCCCCGTGATCCTAAAGCAGATCGGCCAGCTGACCGG
>NZ_BACT01000337.1:0-15990 GCF_000333255.1 Methylobacterium sp. B1
GCATGCAGATCATCAAGCCGATGCGCAGCCTGACCGTCGAAGAGTTCGAACGGCTCTACAAGACGAACCTCGTGGCCCCGACCCTGTTCGCCGCCGCCTTCGGCAACGCCCGGATCTCGACGCGCGACGCCGTATTCTGCGCCGTCTCCTCGGTGGCCGCGCAACGCCCGGAGCCCGCGATCGTCCCATACGCCGCTTCGAAGGCCGGGCTGGACGCATTGATCCGGGGCATGGCGCGAGAACTTGCCCCCAGGCGAGCCGTCGGGGTTGCGCCGGGCTGGCTCGATACGGAAATGACGCAGGCGCATGCTCGGCTCTATGGAGAGGGGTTCAAAGAAGCCCTGGAGAAGCGCAGTCCGTCGGGAACGGCCACGGTGACGTCGGTTGTCGACGCCATCGCCTTCCTCATGTCGCCGCAGGCACGGCACGTGACCGGTGAAATCCTCCGGATCGATGGCGGAGCGGCGCTGTGACGATCGACTGCTCGTCAGGACCGGCCATACCAACTGTGAAGCGTCTGGCTCTCATCGGCGGAGGGGGATTTGCCAAAGAGGTGGCGGAGATCGCCCGACTGAACGGTTTTGCGGTCCAGTCCGTCTACTCGACTCAGGAGCAGACCCAGGTGGCGCCGTGGCGCGGCTATCTGGATGAACTACTCGCGGACCGTGATCAGTACGATGGCGTTGCGATCGCCATCGGAGGGGTCAGCCGTCAGGTGATCAATGCTCGAGCGGATATCATCGCCTGGCTCTTCAAACACGAATTTGCCTGCCCGCCCTTGATCTCGCCGCACGCGATTGTCTGCGATGGCGTGACCATTGAGCCCGGTGCCTTCGTCGCCCACGGTGTCATCCTGAACGTCGACGCGCATCTTTCTGCGTTCTGCATGCTGAACTCAGCAGCCATTGTCGGACATGATGCACGTATTGGCAGAAACGCCACTGTGTCTCCGGGAGCTTTCGTAGGAGGTAAATGTTCTGTTGGGTCCGGCACCCTCATCGGGCCCCTCGCGAAGGTTTTGCAAGGACTGCGGATCGGCGAGAACGCGACGATCGGCATGGGATGCAACGTCATGCGAGACGTGAAGGACAATGCTGTCCTCTGGCCGCGACCGGATATCGTCGGAACCAGCTGAAGCGACGCGGTTCAGCAATCAGTCCGTTCAGTCAGCGCAGAACAACGTCGGGACTGCGTGCGGATGAAAAATGTCACGGGGCTGATACGTGGCGACCGCGGGCGCTTCTCATCGAACGCCGATGGCGTGCGAATATTTTATTTGTTTAGATCGGACATTTGGAGATGACCGAAGAGAGCGACATCCGAACTGTCATTGCTGGCGTCTTCGATGAGGATTGGTACCTTCATACGTATCCTGACGTCGCCGACGCCGGTGTCGATCCAATCTCTCATTATCTTTCAAGCGGCGCAGACGAAGGGCGCGATCCGCATCCTCTCTTCGATACGTCTTGGTATGCGGATCAGAACCCTGAGGTTGGGCAGACGGGGCTCAACGCGCTCGCGCACTATCTCCTTGTGGGCGCCGCTGGCGGAAAGGATCCGCATCCGCTGTTCGCGACCTCTTGGTATAGTGAACACAGGCCGCAAGTTCACGGCACAAGTCTCAACCCTCTCTTGGACTACATCGGCGCACCTGCACAAAGCCGTGTAAGCCCGCATCCACTCTTCGACAGCGCTTGGTACTTGCGCAACAATCCCGACGTGGCGGAGGCTGGGGTCGACCCTCTTCTTCACTACATCGGCAATGGTGAACGGGAGGGGCGTAGCCCCAATCCACTCTTCGATCCGGCATGGTATCTGCGGCAGTGCTCGGACGAGCGGCCACACGGTATGACAGCGCTCGAGCACTATCTTATAAAGGGAGCCGCACGGGGATTGGATCCGCATCCGCTTTTTGACACGGATTATTATGCGGAACAATGCACCCGGAGCCAGCTCGCGAGTATCAATCCCCTTGAACACTACCTTCGATTTGGAGTTCGGGACGCTTTTCGTCCGCATCCCCTATTCGACAGCCACTGGTATCTCAAGAAATATCCAGAAGTACTTGACGCTAACGTCAATCCACTTGTTCATTACCTCTTGGAAGGCGCCGGTTACGGGACCGAGCCGCATTGTCTCTTTCGCGGCAACTGGTATCTAAGAAATTATGAACACAACATTCCGCCGGGGATGAATCCTCTTCTGCATTACGTACTCTTCGGCGCCAAGAACCATCGCGACCCCAGTCCGGAATTCTCGGGTCGATTTTATACAGATCGCTATAGAGATGCAGACTGGGAGCGTACAAATCCGCTCTCCCATTACATCACGATAGGTCGCGCACAGGGCCGCAGCCCTGCTCCCATGTCTGTGCTGTATCGTGAAATACGACGAGCCGCAGAAGAAGCGTTTTCGGGCACAGGTTTTGAGGCGCTTCGTCACATATCGAGCATGGCTATCAAGCCAAAGTTTCTCATCGTCACGAGCGGGGAGGACGACCGTAAGCATCGCATCACGACGCAGTCTTTGCTGGCGCAGATTTATAAAAATTTTATCATTTTGTCTGTTTCTGACATCCTGTCGTTCGTCGAGCGCTCGGATAAAGAGCGCGACGTATACTTGATCTGGCTTGAGGCGGGCGATGTCCTGAAGCCTGCTGCGCTGTATCATTTCGCCTGTGCGATCAATCGGGTGCCGACACTCGATCTGATTTACGGCGACGAGGAAATCCGTTCTGCCGACGGGGATATCATTCCATTCTACAAACCGGCCTGGAGCCCGGATTATCTGGAGAGTTTTAATTATATTGGGCGCTCTATTTGCTACAGATTGACATTCGCTGGCGAACTTCTCGCCTCCGCAGAAGACCCGTTCGATTTTCTTCTCAGGGTAACTGAGAAATTGGGTCATATCGGTCATGTGCGCGAGATGATCTCGACATGTCCGGATCGAAGGCACGGATCCGACACCGAAGTGCAGGCGGACCTTGCAAGCCTTAACCGACGCTGCCGCCGATTGGGGCGCCATGCCGAATTTGTTGCACATGCGCAACCGGCTCGGCTTTACAGATTGGGCTCGCCGATCACAACGACTGCTAAAATTTCGATTGTTCTGTACAGCACGAGGGCCATCACGTCTTCAGCAGTCGACCTGCCTTACCCCTTCTTGCGCCAGATCACTCTTCGGTCGTCAGCAGAGTTCGGGCTGCCCGAAGGCGCCACGATCGAGGTGATCCCCATCGCGGCCACCCTCGACGATGCGGTCGTCTCCGATCCGAACGCAGTCCGGGGCAGTCATTTATCCGGCGATGTCGACACGGGAGGCCTCGCGGTCGCTCTCAATCGCGCCGTAGAAGCGGCAACTGGACAGTACATTCTGTTCTTGAGCGACGTACCGCAGCGTTCCGAGGCGATCTGCCTGACGCATATGGTTCGCCACATCATCAAACCTCACATCGGCGCTGTCGGCGCAAAGCTGATTGCCGCGGATGGGCGGACCGCACAATTCGGGCTGGTTTTGTTCGACGGGATGAAGCATCGGGTTCACCATGGTTCACGCCCGGATGGCGAGGATTATTTTTTTAGCCATACGGCATCACGAAATTTTCGAGCTGTCGAGCTGGACGCCCTTATGACGGACAAGGGCTTGTTTCAAAGTGTAGGCGGATTCGACGCGACGGTCGATCCAAGCCAGATGGCCGTCGACTATTGTCTCGCAATTCAGGCGCGAGGAAAGATGGTTGTCTGCGATGCCGACACACTGGTTGAATCGGAGATCGATGTCGATGAATATGCCTCGGGATTTTCTGCGGTAGGGTTCGATCGGGATCGCGTTTTCGTTGAAAAATGGAGCCGCCAATTGATATCGGATCCTTATTACAACCCGGAGCGTCTCGCGATTAGTCCCGCCGCCTATGACGGGCGGCCGCAGAAAGATTGTTGAGTTGATGTCCGAAGATGCGACAGCGTTAGTTTTTCTGGCCCGGGGTTACGAAGACGATCATCTCGACCGGTTTCGACGCTTTATTCGCTCATACGCATCTTTTTCGACAGGCCAGCCGACGCATCTGCATGTCATCTTCAAAGGTTTCCACACAGCGGAGCATGAGCGTTCCGCCCGCCTGTTGTTCGAGGCCCTCCCGCACACTGCCCACGTGATGGAAGATGTTGGCTTTGACATCGGAGCATATGCTGCCGTAGTCGGGTATCTGAATGACCCGTATGTTTGTTTTCTAAACAGCAATTCGGAAATAATTTCGGAGAACTGGCTGGGAAAGCTGATCTCCAATTTGAGGGATCCCGCCGTCGGTATGGTGGGTGCGACAGGTTCGTGCGAAAGCCTGAATTACCTGCACCCTGACTTTCCGCGTTTTCCAAACCCGCATCTTCGCACCAATGCATTTGCTCTGCGCGTTAAAGATGCGCAACGTTTTCTCGATGGTATTTACATACGTGAAAAAATTGATGCGTGGCGGTTTGAAAGCGGTCCAGATAGCCTGACGCGAAGGGTCTTCTCCGCAGCTCTAACATGCCTCGTCGTTGGACGGGATGGACGCGGATATGGGCCATCTGCCTGGATCGATAGTGAAACGTTCAGGCAAGGGTTGCAATCAAATTTGCTTGTCGGAGATAATGTTACCCGGGCTTACTTCGACATGAGTCCCAGTGAAAGAGACCGCATTGTTTTCAAGACGTGGGGCCGCTTCGTGCATCCGAGGCTGTTTGCCTCGACGCTGTGAACCGTCGAGGCGTGTCGGCGATTTTTAGACCGCGAAGGCCGTTCGTTCGGCGCCATAAACCAAGCCTCGCCAGCCGCCGCACGTCTGAGCAATCCTGCTCTGTGGAGGAAACTGTATCCTTTGTAAGTTAGCTCGCCCGCGTTGCGGACGCTCTACAGGGTTCCCACCCCGACCTTGAGACCATGCTCCGCTCGCAGGTGGGGCCGCATCCTCTTCAGGGTCATATCATCCCTTTCGGCGATCCGCCGCCTCCTCAGGAACGCCGCGTGCTGATCGTGCGTGGGAGCGGCGGCCCGTCCCCGTGGGCGGGCAGCAACCGTCACGGTCGTGGCTAGCGCAGCCATCCAGCGGATCGCCGCCGCGGCGCCAAACCCAAAGCGGCTTTGGCTATTGGACGGCGGGCGGTCGCTCCTGCCGCGTCCACCACGCGTTCACGCAGATCCGGCCTGTAGGGTCGGCCCCTGCCTTGTTCCTCGTCCGAGGCCGGCCACGAAGCATCCCAACGGCGCCGCGTGGCACCGCATCATCCGACACAGCCCAAACCGAGAGCGCTTCAGAGATCCCCAAGACCACTGGTTCGGTTCTCCTGCGTGGATGCGACGGGTTCCCGAAGCTGCCACAGCGAAATACCGAATCGATGATTGAAGTCCATGACATGATCGAAGGTCGTCGAGGCCTTCAGCTCGTCATACACGCGTTTGCAGTCTTCAACGGCGAGCGTGTCGTGGAGAGCCATGAACGCCCCTGGCTTCAGGATCTCGCGCACGAGAAAAATGTCCTGTCGCAGTCCGATATAGCTATGATCGCCGTCGACATAGGCGAAGTCGATCTCGCCGCGAAACGGCAGCAGCGAGTCACGTACGGCCGGCGCATGAGAATCGTCAAAGATCTCAAGAATCAGATCGCTGTTCAGAGATTTCCGGATCCTCGGCCAGTTGTATGCGTCCGGATGCTGCCCGAGATCGACGACGATGGTCTTTTGGCATGCATAGTAGTCTCGGAGGAATTTCGTCTGTCCGCCCGAGGCGATGCCTATATCGAGTGTCAGATTGCTCGGAGGAACGCTGCTGGCCATATAGTGTACGAATTCTGCGAATTCCGCAGGATTTTGCTGCAGAAAGAGACCATCCTCTTTCAGTTCATACTCGAAAAATGCTGTCGATCCGGATCCTGCATCGACGATCCGCTCGATTAATTCGGGAATGGTCGGGACGGGGGCGACAGTGTACACGGCTTGGATGCTCACATGCTTGCTTAGATTTGCGGGACAAGAGTACGCACCCAACTTCCCCGGTGCTTGAAGGCACGAGCAATGTATACTTGGTACTCTCGATTCAGCAACGGGATCGCTGACTGGTCACGACACATTTCGAAGTCTGGCTGCTGGAAGAGCTAGCATATTTCGGATCGCTGAACAGTGGTCGCGCTGACACATTCGGTGCCTCCGCATAGCGTCGCATCGCTTCGGCACCCCGTTCACGCGCTGCGCGGGGGGCGGTAGGCCGCAGTCGCTTGCACGCCTGGCACCGGTGCCTCCGAACGGTCCAAGAAGCGACGCCAGACTCGGTTCGTGGATCGCCTTTCGAACGCGGACAATCTCGGCTGCGCAGTCTCCGCGGTGACCAGCGGCGTGTAGATGATGCGCCGATGCTGTGCGAGTGCGCAGGCACCGATCCAGAGCGCGATCTCCTCGTTCGGTGTCTGATCCGGCAGCGTCGCAAGACAGGCCTTCAGGAAGTTCGCGCGGGCGAAGAACCAATCGTCGACCGGAACCGCAATGCTGAGCGGCTTCAACGTTAGGGCGTACGAACCCGGATCCCCGCTGGGGCGGCCGCTCAGGAAATCGACCAGCGCTCCTCTCCCGTCCATAGCGAGGCCCGCCGACCGAATGACCCCATTGTGGACAACGGGTCCGGTCACGACCGCGGCGTCCTCGAACACCTCGAACATCTTCGCGATCTCACGGGTAGCGACGTCGCCTCCGGTTTCCACGACGCCGGAACCGATGACTGCGACGATCGTCGCGTCATCGATCGGATCCAGTGCTTCGCGCCACGATCTAAGAGATTCCTTCGAGACGAGGGGAGCGGCTTCGAAAAGCGGCGGTGCTGAGCCCGTGCCGTCGGTCAGGGCGACCAGCGACGGAAGACGATCCAGGTCTCGCGAGATCCACCATTCCTGGGCACCGCGCCAGATCGGGTACGGGGCGACGCGGCACCGGGTCTCGAGGCCGAGCCGATCGATCTTGCGTTGAAGGACGTGCCGGACGGAGGCCGCGGAGACCTCATTGGGCCCCTCGGAATTGGACGTGCTTCGGTCGTGATGGCGCCAGTGATAGACGATCTCGGGCACGTGGACAGGCCGATACCCCGCAGCGGCGAAGCGGTCGATGCTGTCCCAGTCGTGGCAATACTCAGCAGCCGGGTCGGTGTAGACGCCGAGTTCGAGGGCCGTTTCGCGGCGCATCGCGCAGGCGTGCCAGATCCAAGAATTCTCCAGGTCCAGCACCGGGTCCCAATCCGGTCTGAGGTAGGGATGCATCGGACGCGAGCCGATGATGATGTCCTCGTCGGTGTACAGGAGGGCCGGCGCGTCATTCTCCCGGATGGCGCGGGAGAAGATGGCGAGCGCGTCTTCCATCAGGAGATCGTCGCCGTCGAGGGAGATCACGTACCGTCCCCGCGCCGCCTCCAAGACGTGGCGCATGCCGCCGACGATCCCGAGATTGGTGGGCAAGCGGAGCAATCGGATCCGCGCGTCAGGAGCGAAACGGTCCAGTACGGCGTCCAAGTCGGTCGTTATCGGCCCGTGCGCCAGGACAATCCATTCGAAATCGCCACAGCTCTGCGCCAACACGCTCTCGGCCGTGGCCGCGAACAGCGCAGCATCCGTCTTGATGTACAGCGTTGTCAGCAGGGAGAAGGCTGGGACGGTTCCAGGGCGGTGGGTGGCGGCCGGCAAGGCCTTCGACCGGCGCGCCGCGTGATCGGTGAGCCAAGCGGCATGATCCGGCAGCGGGATCTCCGCGGGGACTCGATAGCCCGGGACGGGCAGGACCGGTCTGTAGGCTGTCTCGGGATTCAGGCCTGTTCCGGCCGGCAATAGGGAATCCTCCGGCATCAGGTCGATGAATGCGGATAGGAACGCGCTCCGCTCGGTCATTCCGACAAGCGCGTCGTAGTCGATCCGGGTCCGCGCGCTCAGGAACGGGGAATAGATGACCCGATGGCCCGCACGCTTCGCGTGCCCGCCGGCCCAGGCGCCAAGGTGCGGAAGCGTGCCGCCATGCTCGGCGGCGATCGTCAGCACCTCGGCTAAGAACGCGGCGTCGAAGACGGCGTGCATCGCACAGACGGCACTTACCGAGCGCGGTTTCCAGACCTGCGCGGCATAGCCCGGATCCGTCATCGGCCGGCCTCGATCCGGGCAGCCACAGCCATCGCCGAAGCCGAGGAAGCGACCGGTTTCCAGAACGTGGCCGTCCGCGTGGATGCGTCCACCGACGGCAACCGTATCCGGGTGGCGGTCGAAAAGGCCGATGGCCTCCCAGGCCCACTCATCGTCGTCGGGACAGATCGCGGACCCCATCAGATGGACGAGGCGTCCGCGCTGGGCGGCATCGATGACGAGCGCCTTGAGACTCAGCGGACCCGCGCCGATCTCCATCGTCGCGATCTCGTGATCCAGACCCTGGGCAATCCTGATGTCGGGGACGGAGTCGCCTTCGGTCTCCCCGCGCAGCAGAATCGTGGTGATCGGTCGGCCCTCGATCCGTCGGCGGCGCATCCACCAATCGGGCGTATTGCCGAAGAGCGGGCTTGGCACGAGTTCGAAACGATCGCCGTTCGGCGTACCGGCAAGAAACCGCTTCAGAACCGCGCGCTGCGAATCGAATACGACAGGCTTCGACTCCATGTTTCCGCCGGCGGTCGACTGCGGGTGGAGCCGCCACGCATAGAGCACATGCGGCACGTGGATCGGAGTGTGGCCTGCTATCCAGAAGCGCGTGAAGGTGTCCCAGTCGTGGCTGCCCTCGGGAGCGGGATCGCCGTACACGTCGAGTTCGAGCGCCCGCGCGCGGTCGATCGCGCAGAGATGGGCGATGTAGCACTGGGCCGAGAAGAGAACGGGATCCCAGTCCGGCTTCTGAAACGGATCGCTCAGACGCTCGCCGACGAGCTTGTCTTCGTCGGTATAGAGAAGCGGCGGATAGTCATATTTCTGTACATACCAAGCAAGCGTGCGTAGGCAGTCTGGATTGATGTAATCATCGGAATCCAGGGGCAGGATGTACCGGCCGCGCGCGCGTTCGAGGCAATAGCGCATGCCGCCGATGATTCCGAGATTCGATTCTACGCGCTCCAGGCGGACATAAGGCCGCCGTTCTGCCAATGTCTCGAGAAACGCCCGCGTCTCCGGCCGTGTTGTTCCGTTATCGAGGATGAACCATTCGAAGACTTGGCCGCCCACCTGACGGTGCAGGCTGCGGGCCAAGACGTCGAGATAGGCCGGCGCGGTGTTCCAGACCGTAGTGACGAACGTAAACAGCCCCGGTTCCGGAACGCCGTGATTGACCAGCGCACGGCGTGCCGCCGCATCTGCCAGGAAGGCCGCGTAGGCGCTGTCCGGGTCGGGTCCCGGTTTGCCCAGGCGGCTGGGTTCGCCGATAGGCGGGCGTGCAGGCGCATCGTTTGGCACACCCTGCGCTCGGATCATCTCAGAGAGCGCCGGGATTGCCGTCGCGAAGCTGTCGTCCCAGGTCGCCGGCAGCGCGAGGGTGGCGCCCGCCTCGCGCGCTGCGCAATCGTCCAGTCGGCCGACCGCCTCGATCAGGGCTTCGACTATCGCCGGTACGTTCGGCTCGACCGCGATGATGTTGGAGGAGAGCGCGGCCATCTTCGTCGCGGTCCGGCTGCCATAGGTGTTGGTGACGGCTATGCCGCCGCAGCCGGCCATCTCGAGCGGCGGGTAGCTCGGATGCGGCGACAGCATGAGCGAGAGGATGATGTCAGAGTCCCGCATCAGCTGCGCGTAACCGTCGAAGCCGAGCCAGGGCGCGCAAGCGAGGCGTGCGCCGCAGCCGAGGTCGAAGGGCGCGAACGCTTCGCCCATCCCGACGAACTCCCAGTTCTCCGCGCTCAGGGTCTGCTCGCTGATGGCCGCGCGCAGGGCTGCCACTCCGATCTCGAAGAGGTTGCGAATGCCGTTCGTCGGCCGCGCGTAGAAGAGCAGGCGTCGCTTCCTCCGTTCCCTTTCGGGAAGCTCGGCCGGCAGCGGCGCTCCCCGGAATCGTGCGGGCTCGGGGTAGAAATAGGTCCTGTCGATCGCGGGATCGAAAAACAGCGTGCGCGCGCGGTGCTCCGGTTCGCGGAACAGGCCGATCTCCTCATCGACGAGGTAATCGCGCAGCAGCGTCGTGTTGACGAAGGGGAGGTGCGGAAGGCTGTAAGTCTCCAGAGCCGCCGCATAGGCCGTCGAGGCCGGATACAGGATCGGCTCGAAGTCCTGAATCAGATAGATGAACGGGCGATGTCCCACCAGATCGCGGGCAGCATAGGCCATGCGGGCCGTCCACCACGCTGTGGCGAAGAAAATGTCATTGGCGCCGATCTCCACGGACTTGGTTCGGTCGGACGCGTCGATGATGCTCATATGCGCAAAGCGCTCGGAGCCGCCCGAAATGCTGACGATGTGATCCCAGATCGGATCGAGATCCGGGTCGGTCGGCACGTCGGTTGAGAAGATCCGGACGGCGAAGCCAAGCGCGGCGAGTCGATATCCGATGTTGAGAGCCGTGTTCGGTCCGCCCGACAGGCTCGCCTTCCGGACGCCCGGCAGCAGGAGGTTGATGGTCGGGTGCCGCGCGAGATGTGGCGCGATGCGAAGATTCAAGGCCGGTATGAGCGGCAGGTCGCGATGTTGACGACGCTCCGCGATCTCGTCCGGCCCCGGCAGCGCCCCGAAGCGCGCTCCGCACCGCGTCAAATGGGGCGAGATCGGCGGGTGGGCTGTCTCTGCTTTGAACCGGATCTGGAGGTGAACGCGCGTCGGCTCGCCTGCCCCAACGTGCGACGGGGCCGGGTCGAGGACTTCGCCTTCCATCGCCTCGTCCAACACGGAGGTGTAGCCGAGGCGACCGGCCTCCAGGCAGAAGGCAAGGCCATGCACGGTGTCCCGCCGGTCGAAACCGCCGAGCCGGCAGCCCGCGCGCAGCAGGTCGGCTCTCACGCACAGCGCCATACCAGGGAACCCGCTCACCCGGTGGGAGGCCTTCCCGTACATCCACGGAACCGACGCTGTTGGCCAGTTCCTGAACAGCAGGCCTGCCAAACCGTCCAGCCCGGCCATCAGACCGGCGCTGTGCGTGATTCCGCCGGGCAGTCTGAGCATGCCGCCGACGATGCCGGCTCGGCCATCCAGTTCGAGAAGGCCGACCGCCTGCACCAGGGCGTCCGCGTGATCGAGCCAGACGTCAGCCGTGACGAAGGCTTTGGCGAACGTGTCCGGCCCGACCGCATGGACCGCGTCGAGGAGGGTCTCGTGTGTCGCGCAGGGCACCCAGGTCACGGCTGCGTCCGGCAGGCGCTGACGCAGCGCGGCGACCTCCGCCTCCATGGAGGCCGGATAGAAGACGCGGGCTGACATGTCTGCCGTGTAGAGAAGACGGAGATTATGCTCCGTCGCGCCCAGGTCGTACGCGCCCCACGCGATGACAAAATCTATGGCGATCGAGGGGAGCGCACTGCGGAGCCGGCTGAATTTCTGCCGGGTTGCAATGCCGGTCGCATGATCGGTTGTCGCAAAACGGTCTGCAAGCCGCGGCGCTCGAGGCTACTACGCAGGACAGCATGATGAGAAGTCCCGATGGTTGTCTTGATCTTGTTGTCTAAACGCAGTCGATCCCGCATGGACGCGCCGGCCGTAAAGTACTTCCGGTACATGGACTGCGCCGGCGCCGTCTTCAGTGAGGCGCAGCGCAGTATCCCAGTCATGACAGCCGCGCGCGTCATCGTTGGTGTAGACGCCGCATTCCAAAGCACGTTCACGAGAGTAGACGAGCAGATGTGCCGCCGGAGCCGTGGTGTAGGCAGAGGCGAGGGAGTAAGGGTGTCGCCAGATCAGCTCAAGCGGTACTCCGTCTATGTCGACTTTCTGCTCATCGCTATAGACAATTGCGGGTGGGGAGCTGGCATGACGTCTCAACACATCGGCCAGGACGGCGAGGGTGTTGTCGTACAGGACGTCATCAGAATCGACGGGTACGATGTAGTGTCCGGCAGCCTCCTCGAGCAGATATCGATTGCCGCCAATGATGTGGCGGTTTTGCTCGATGCGAAATAGCTTCACCCGCGCGACGTCGGCCGCCGCTACAGCCGCGCAAGCGGCTCGCGTTGCGGGTGAGGTCGATCCATTATCGAGGATCAGCCATTCGAAGTCCCCGAACACCTGCCGGGAGATGCTGTCGGAGAGTTCCCGGATGAAATCGGGATCCGTGTCATAGACTGTGGTGGTGATCGAGAAGGTGGGAGATCCCGCACCGAAAGGCGGCGTCAGGTCGGCGTCGGCGAGCTCCGCGACTTGCGCGTTCAGCCGGCCTTCGAAACTCTCACGCCATGCCTTGCCTTTCGGCACATCCCATCCGGCAGGGATGACGGGACTTGGCGCAATCCTCAAACCGCGCTCTCTGCCGATCGTCAGATAATGCACCAGCGGCGCGCCGATATCTGCCTCACCCAGGCGGTTGGCAGCACGGTAATATGCGGTGCAGAAGGTCGGGCCTGGATCCGCTCCGGCCGGACCGCCGTGCAGGAGGTAATGGATCGCCGGGTTACCGGTTGCCTGCGCTGCGTCTGGGCATCGTGCCAGATACCAGGCCGGCTCGAAGAATGCATTCGGGGAGCGTCCCTCAGCGGCGCCGGAAGACAGGTAATGGACCAGGGGATTGCAGCCGGCCGCGGCGACGTCGGGGTTCCGCTCCAGATACCAGGAGGCATCGAACAGCGGGTGCGGATCCTGCCCGTTGGCGGCGCCCTCGAAAAGGTAGTGCTCGAGCGGATTGCCGCCGGCCGCCTTGAGGCCGGGGTTCTGCTTCAGGTACCAAGAGGCATCGAAGAACGGGTGCGGGTCCCGCCCCTCGGCGGCGCCCTCGAAAATGTAGTGCTCGAGCGGGTTTCGGCCGGCCGCGGCGACGCCAGGATTCTGCTTCAGGTACCAGGACGTGTCGAACAGCAAGTGCGGGTCCCGGCTCTCGGCGGCGCCGTCGAAAAGGTAGTGCTCGAGCGGGTTGCGGCCGGCCGCGGCGACGTCGGGGTTCCGCTCCAGGTACCAGGACGTGTCGAACAGGGGGTGCGGGTCCCGCCCCTCGGCAGCTCCTGAAGACAGATAATGGACCAGTGGAATGTAACCGGCGGCGGCGACGTCGGGGTTCCGCCGCAGATACCAGGAGGCATCGAACAGGGGGTGCGGGGCCCGGCCCTCGGCGGCGCCATCGAAAAGGTAGTGCTCGAGCGGGTTGCGGCCGGACGCGGCGACGTCGGGATTCTGCTCCAGGTACCAAGACGTATCGAACAGGGGGTGCGGGTCCCTGCCCTCGGCCGCCCCGTCGGACAGGTAATGCTCAAGCGGGTTGCGGCCAGATGCGGCGACGTCGGGATTCTGCTCCAAGTACCAAGACGTGTCGAACAGCGGGTGTGGGTCTCGGCCCTCGGCCGCGCCTTCGAACAGGTAGTGCTTCAGCGGATCGAGGCCGGCCGCAGCGACGTCGGAATTGCTGGCCAGGTACCAAGGCTCGTCGAACAGCCGCCGTTGCGGGTGCGGGGCCCGGCCCTCGGATGCGCCGTCGGACAGATAATGCTCAAGCGGGTTGCAGCCAGACGCGGCGACGTCGGGATTCTGCGCCAAGTACCAAGACGTATCGAACAGCGGGTGCGGGTCCCTGCCCTCGGCCGCGCCGTCGGTCAGGTAATGCTCAAGTGGATTGCGGCCAGATGCGGCGACGTCGGGGTTCTGCGCCAAGTACCAAGACGTATCGAACAGTGGGTGCGGGTCCCGGCCCTCGGCCACGCCGTCGGACAGGTAGTGCTCAAGCGGATCGAGGCCGGCCGCAGCGACGTCGGAATTGATGGCCAGGTACCAATGCGCGTCGAACAGCCGCCGAATTCGGTCCTTCGCAGAAGCCGCGTTGACCGAATTATGCTGATCCAACGCCGGTTCGAACTCTTTCAAGGGTGGGCTCCTGGTTCAAATCCGAAATCTGAGTTGGCCAGCACTTCGTCCGCTCGTTGGTCGGGTGCCGCTACGATTCGAAGGTCTCTGGCTCCTGCGACGGGCAGTTCGAGCCGTTGCCAATCACGGTTCCGATGCTTGGCGCCAAGGCAGGGCTCCACCGCTCATACGGTGCTGAATCCCGGTGTAAGCAGTTCGGACTCTTTGCAACTTTGAATTATACCTTAAGATTGTGGCGACTTGATTTCGATCGCCGCAGGGGGGCTGTTGCCCGTTGAGCGGTCTTCCTAAAGCTACAGCGCGCCCGAAGGCGCGTCGTGAGCGGCCCTCGGCTTCAAATGGCAGTCGCCCTCTCTCGATGATCCCCACAGTGGCACGTGAGATTTTCCCAATCTGTAGCTGGCAAGATCTTCCCCGTCTGTTCGCCGATCAGAGCAAATCGGTGGCGAATTAAACGATGCAGGTCCTGCACGGTCCGAAACGGAGATGAGAGGATCCATTCCCGGACGCCGGCCATCCTATCCGCAGCGAGCGGGCGCTCCGGTAGCACGTCGCCGGGACGGGCGGCAATTCGGCTTGCGGTCGGCCTCGGCCGCCGCGGCATGCCGACGGCGTTGAGCAAGAGACATGCCATGATGTGGAAATGCAGGGTCCAAACGCCGACGAACGCTTTCGCCAGACATTTTGGGTGCCCCGAATGCACCTCCAAGGGGCAGAGATAGGAGGCGCCGGGATAGTGCTCTTGCGGCTGGCTCCGACAGGTCCTTCGCTGTGTGGGGCTGGCATGCCTCAGCGCGTTTCGGCGCGACTCGACAGGGCGATTGGCAATGGCGGATCTGGATGCGTTCGGCGCGCGGCGTCGGGGTCGCGTTGACCGGCAGCTATGGTGCCGACCTGCCCCGCTTTCTGCATCTGGCTGGAATCGAGCTGCTGAAGGTGGCCGCTCCCGATGCTCAGGATCGTCGGCGGCAGGGCACGAGCGACGATTTCGATGCCGAGTGTGCGGCACACGCCGCCTTCGCCGGTACCCGCGCCGTCACGCCCCGCACCCGCGATGGCATGGCCGGGTCGTTGCGTGTCCTGAGCGCGTGCCGGAAGGGGGGCTGACCGGCGCATCACCTTGCAGATGATCCACAACACCATCCTGTGTGCGCCCGAAGGCCTGCGCGAGGCGCTGCGCCGGATCGCCTGAGTGCAGCTCATCCGGACCCTGGCGGCGTGGCGGCCTGATCTGGGCGCCTATCACGGCGCCGAGACCGCGTACCGGATCGGCCTGAAGACCCTGGCGCGGCGCTGCATGGAGCCGCGAGACGAGATTGCCGATCTCGATCCCATGAGCGGCGATCTCGTCGATGAGCTCGCGCCGGAACGCGTGGTGGCCCGCAACTCCATCGTCGCACCGGCACCGCGCAACTCCAACTGACGGCCGGCGACAATCCCGAAGGCTTGCGCTCGGAGGCGGGCTTCCCGGCGTCGTGTGACGTGAGCCCTGTGCCGGCCTCCTGTGGCAAGACGGTGGGCCATCGCCGCAACCGCGGCGGTGATTGCGCGGCCAACAGTGCGCTGCACATCCTCGCGATCGGACGCCGACGGACGGGTTGTGCGGACCAGGGCGTACGCGGCGCGTCGTATCGCGGAGGGCCGCTCAAAACTGGACGCGTTTCGCTGCCTGAAACGCTGCTTCGCTCGCGAGGTGTTGACGCTCATCATCCATCGGCAGCCGGCGATCAACCGGACGCGCATCGCCGCTTGACACACATGAAGGGCGTCCAGGGCAGCCCCTCTACGACCGGGCCGTTCCAGCGGCTGATGGCCGGGCACGGCATCGTGTGCTCGATGGGCCGGTCGGGCAACGTCTGGCACGATGCGGCGATGGAGAGCTTCGTCTTCTCGCCGAAGTCCGAACGGACGGCGCGGCCGACCGACCGCGGGACAAGGCACGGGCAGCCGTGTTCGATGACATCAAGTCCCTCTATAACGCAGCGCGGCGTCATGCGACGCTCGGAAATCTCGGCCCGCTCGAGTTC
>NZ_BACT01000336.1:0-4520 GCF_000333255.1 Methylobacterium sp. B1
CCTGCGGCGATCAGCTTGGCGGTCGCGGCGCCGAGGCCCCGCGACCCGCCGACGATCAGCGCGGACACGTCGGCGAAGGCGCCCGGCTCCACCAGGGCCGCGAGGTCCTGCAGGCTCTCTTGCTCCACCGGCCGCGGGCGGACGAAGCCCTCGACCCGCGCCATGAGGCCGGGGCCGGCGGCGTCCAGCGTCACCGATTGCAGCATCGGCTGGAACCGCTTCACCGCGTAGCCGAGGCTCGAGCCGGCATCCCCGTCGGTGACGGTCACGTCGATCTTCGAGAGGATCGAGTGGAGGCCGGGCACGAACATGCCGACGAGCGTCGAGAGTCCGCCCAGGGCGGCGACCCGGCCGGGACCGAGGGCGCGGGCGAGGCGCGGCGCCAGCGCGGCGATCGCCGCCGGGTCCGGCAGCGTGAAGGCTCCGGCCAGCCCCGTCAGGGCCGCCGGATCGCGGGCGATCGGCTCCGCGGGGATCGCGGTGGGCGCCGTCTCGACCGGCTGGGCCGGGGCTTTGTCCGCCGCGAAGGTCGCCTGGATCGTCAGGGTGCGGACGCCGTCCACCGCGAGGGACAGGCGCAGCTGCCCTGCGTCCGCCGCGTGGACCGTCAGCACGGTGCAATCCCCGACCAGCACGAACCGCTCGAACCGCATCTGCAGTGTCGCGAGCCGGTCGACAGGATGGGCGTCGGCGCAGGCATCGAGGGCCCAGAGGGCGGCGTGGACGCCGTGGACGGCCCGCTCGCCGGCGAGCGTCCGCCGGGCCATCCGCGCATCCATGTGCATCGGGTTCACGTCCCCCGTGGCCCGCGCGAAGGCGGCCTGGTGCGCCTCGGTCCAGATCCGCGTCGTGGCGGCGTCGTCCGAACCGGATCCGTTCATCGCGCAGCTCCTCCTCGGCCGGTCCCCGCCCCGTCCGGGCTGGCCGGCCGCCGGGTGCCCGGCCCCTTGCTTTATGACACGCGATCTCGCAAGAGGGCGGCGCTCGCACGCACGGTAAGGGGCCGGTCGATCGCCGGAGGGCAGGCATCCGCAGGATGTCGCAGGGACCGGTATCGAGGATGACCACGGCTCGCGCCCTGTCGATCGGCTTCGTCGGAAACGTCGTCACCAACCCGTTCGGGAAGGTGGCGGGCCGCCTCGCGGATCTCGCCACGGTCTCCTGCGAGCATCTCCCCATCGGACAGATTGAGCAGGTGCTGGCGGGTCCCGCCGCCGCCGACGTCCTGATCGTGCATCTCGACCACCGCTGGTTCTTCGACGTCGCCCCGGACGAGGCGGCCGTCGCCCGCGCGCGCGGCCTCGCCGAGCTGGTCTCGGCGCGGCTCGCCCGGGCGCCGGGGACGATCATCCTCAATACCGTGCCGTTCGTGCCATTCTCCTCCGTCGAGAGCGACCTCCACGACCAGCTTGATGCCCTGGCGCGGGTGAACGCGGTGCTGTTCGACCTCGCCCGGGCTCAGGAGCGGGTCAGCGTCGTCGACGCCGCCGGCGCCCTGGCGCTGCTCGGCTTCGCCAACGCCTTCCGCGAGCGCAACCGGTACATGTACCAGATGCCCTACGCCCCGGCCGCCGTGGACGCGCTCAACGCGCGCTACGCCGACGCCGTCGCGGCGCGGCTGCGGGCGCGGCGCAAGGTGGTGGTGGTCGACGCCGACAACACCCTCTGGGGCGGCGTCGTCGGCGAGGACGGGGTGGAGAACTTGGAGGTCGACAGCGACTATCCGGGGATCGTCCACACCCAGCTCCAGCGCCAGCTCCTGCGCCTGAAGGGCCTCGGGATCCTGCTCTGCGCGGTGACGAAGAACAACGAGGAGGATTTCCGCGCGGTCTTCGCCCAGCGCGCGATGCCGCTGCGGCTCGACGATTTCGTGGCCTACCGCAGCAACTGGTCGGAGAAGAGCGAGAACATCCGCGACCTCGCGGCGACGCTGAACCTCGGCCTCGACAGCTTCGTCTTCCTCGACGACAACCCCTTCGAGATCGAGGAGGTCCGCGCCCGGCTCCCCGGGGTCGAGTGCCACCTGTTCGACCGGACGCGCCCCGAGCAGGCGCTCACCCTGCTCGACGGCATCGCTTCCTTGCGCGCCCGGAACGTCACCGCCGAGGATCTGGCCAAGACGGAGCAGTACCGCGGCGAGGCGCAGCGGCAGGAGCTGCAGCGCTCGGCCGCCTCGATGGACGATTACCTCGCCTCCCTCGAGATCCGGGTTCATGTCTCCCGCAACAACCCGGGCTCCCTGCGGCGGGTCACGCAGCTGATCAACAAGACCAACCAGTTCAACCTGACGACCCGGCGCTACACCGAGGACGAGGTCGCCACCGCCATGCGGGAGGGCGGCGTCTACGCGGCCCGGGTGGTCGACCGCTTCGGCGACATGGGCATCGTCGGGGTCGCCATCGTCCGGGGCGGCGAACTCGAGACGTTCCTGATGAGCTGCCGGGCTCTCGGACGCCGCATTGAGAGCCAAGTTCTGCGCTACGTGTGCGGCGCAGAGGCCAACCCGGCGCTACGGGCCCATTACCGCCCGAGCGCCAAAAACCGCATGGTCGAGACTTTCCTGGACGAGAACGGGTTCGCGCTCATCGGCTCTGGCCCCGAGGGCAAGGACTATCGATTGACCCGAGGACCGGATGACACCGCCTACATCCACATCATCGCCGACTGAGGGCGCCGCCGCCGCGGCCCGAGCCACGCTGGACCGCCTCGTCGAGACATGGGGGCGCCCGGAACTCGCCGCGCTCGGTCCGGAGGACGACCTGTTCGACAAGATCGATTCTTTCGCGGTGGTGGAACTGCTGCTGGAGACCGAGTCCGAGATCGAGACCGTTGCGGGCCGTTACGTGCCGCTGGCGGACGAGAGCATCCTCGACAGCACACGCTCGCCCCTGCGCCGGCTCCAGAATTGGTTCGATTACGTCGCGGCCGCGGTGGCCCGTGGCTGAGCTGCGGTTCCGGCACGCAGGCCTCAGCGGCCTCGTCACCACGGTCGGCGGCCGGGCCCTCGCTTTCGACGCGGAGGCGGCCAGTCTCGGCATGTCGCCCGAGGAAGCCGAGCGGCTCAAGCGCGCGATGGGCTTCACCACGCGACACGTGGTCGTGCGCGACGACACGACGACGGCCGATCTCTGCTTGCACTCCGCCCGCACGCTTCTCGGCGGCCTCAGTCTGCGGCCGGAGGATCTCGACGGGCTGATCCTGGTCACGCAGACGCCCGACTACAGTTCGCCGTCAACGGCAATCAGCCTTCAGCACCGGCTCGGCCTGCGCACCGACACGCTCTGTTTCGACATGCGGCTGGGCTGCAGTGGCTTCGTGTACGGTCTCTCGGTCGCCTATAGCCTCGTCGAGTCGGGACTGAGCCGCGTCCTTCTCTGCGTCGGTGACGTGGCAAGCCGCATGGTCGCTGCGGACGACCGGGCCATCACTCCCATCATGGGCGATGCAGGCGCCGCCGTCCTGGTCGAGCGGCGCGACACCGACAGCGTGTTCCAGCTCCACAGCGACGGGTCGGGCGAGAAGGCCTTGTTCATCCCGCACAGCGGCCTGCGCGCGGATGCCGAGGACCGGGACAAGCCCGCTTCCATGCACATGGACGGGGCACAGGTCTTCAATTTTACGCTCAAGCGCGTCCCGCCGCTGATTACCGATATCCTGGCGGCCGCCGGCATGGGGCCGGAAGAGCCGGATTTCTACGTTCTGCACCAGCCGAACAAGTACATCCTGAAGAACCTGCAACGGCGCCTGGGCCTCGACGACGGCAAGCTTCCCTCGGGGACGCAATCCGTCTACGGGAACCAGAACTCAGCCTCGATCCCGGGCACGATCTCGGGCTTCCTGGCGGAGGATTTTTCGCACCGGCCGCTGCGCGCGGTGCTGGCCGGGTTCGGCGTGGGCCTGAGCTGGGGTGCGTGCGTGATCGAAACTGACCGGATCTACGCGCCGCCCGTCCTGAAGTTTGAGGAGACCACGTGATGACCGAGGCTGGGTTCCTGGATGAGCTCGGCGCGATCCTGGATCAACCGGGGCCGCTCGCGCGCGGCCAGAAGCTCGGCGAGATCGAGACCTTCGATTCCCTCGGCATCCTCAACATCATGGCGCTATTCGACACGTTGGGTCTCGAAGTCGAGCCGTCGCGTATCGCAGAGGCAGCCACCACCGACGATCTCCTCAGCATCGCCGGTACGAAGCTGCAAGCCTGAGGCGGTGAGCATGGCAGAGGCCGCGGGACACATCCTCGTCGTCGGAGCGAGCAGCGGCATCGGCCGGGCGGTCGCGGAGCGGTTCGCCGCGCAGGGCTCCGTTACGGCCCTCGCCCGTCGGACCGACCGCTTGGCCGAACTCGCGGCTGCCGGGATCGCCACGGTCGCCGCCGACGTGACGGCGAGCAGATCCTGGCTTTGGGCGAGAACCGCACCGATCTCGCGATCCTGCGGCCAAGTCCGGTCCTGCAGGATCCGAAATCCGCGATCGCGACGGCGCCGCTCGCACGGGAACGGCTGCTGCTCGCGGTCCCGCGC
>NZ_BACT01000335.1:0-5699 GCF_000333255.1 Methylobacterium sp. B1
TGCGGCCGCACCGTGACCGCGAGATCCGGGTACACGCCCCGGATCCGGCCGGCCGTTCGGCGGACGGCGCGAACACCCGCGAAGCCCCCGCCAGGAACGCCCCGAAAGCCGCCCGCCGCTCCCCCGGATCCGGCTCCTCGAACCCGTCCGCGTCCGAAGCCAGACAGGCCCGGCACGCGCTGACCGGCGCCAGCCCGCAATAGCGCCCGTCCGGCTGCACCAGGTGGTTGCGGTGGCACACCGGCGAGTAGTCGTGCAGCGTCCAGGCGTAGGGCCGGCCCGACCCCGCCACCCGATCCATCAGCGCCCGCGCCGCCGCCCAGCGCAGCCCCGCCAGCGAGTGCACGTGGATCAGGACCGGCGCCAGCTCTGCGATGAAGCCGGCGAGTTCGTCCGCGTCCCGCGGCAGGTACAGGCTGTCGAGGTTGGGCAGGTACAGGAATTCGGGGCTGCGGTAGGCGACGTGGACCTCGAGGTTGCGGGTCCGGTCGATCTGCAGCAGCACGACGCTCAGGCCCTCGGCCCGGGCCTGGGCGACCATGTCGTCGATGTGCCGCTGGATGCCCCCGCCCCAGGAATGGGTCACGTACAGGAGCGCCCGGCCGGCGAAGTGCCGGGCCAGCCGCGCCCGGTCGAGCCGCGCCCGCCCGCGCCGGCCGGGATCGGCCTGGACGAACTGGCCGACCCGGGCCGGGTAGTCGGGGTGCTTGGCCAGCAGGGCCGCTTGGCCCTGGACGTACTCGCCGCCCTCGTCGAGCCCGAACGAGATCTGGCCGGCATGGTAGACGAACACGTCCTCGGCGAGCAGGTTGACGAAGCCCGCCTTGATGGCGCGCAGGCACCAGTCGTTCTCCTCGCCGTAGCCCTTGCCGAAGGCCTCGGCGTCGAGGGTGCCGACGGCGTCGAGCGCGGCGGCGGTCATGTACATGCAGAAGCCGACGCCGGTGGGCACGGGCACGGCGTGGCCGCGGTTGACCTGCGCGGCCATGCGGTCGAGATCGGCGCGGTCGATCTCCAGCGGCATGGTGTTGTTGGCGTTGAAGCGCGGGTAGGAGCAGATCGTGGCGTTGTTGGACAGCGGCGTGACGCTGCCCACGCGCAGCCCCGCCCCGGCTTCGGCCTCGGGTTCGGCCTTGGGTTCTGCGTGGGCGACGAGCCGGTCGAGCCAGTCGCCGAAGACCTGCGCGTCGGAATTGAGCAGGACGACGGCGCGGCCCTGGCGCAGGCCGAGGGCGCGGTTGACCGAGCGGACGAAGCCGAGGTTGCGTTCGTTCTCGACGAGGTGGAACAGGCCGCGGCCGGCGAGCCGGGCGAGGTCTGCGGTGAGCTCCGGGTCGGGGGAGCGGTCGTTGACGGCGAGCAGGGTGAAGGGCGTGGCCTGGGGCTGGGACAGGCAGGCGTGGAGGGCGCGCAGGGTCTCGCCGCGGCCCTTGTAGACCGGGACGATCACGACGACCCGGGCCTGGTCGATGGGCAGGGCCCGGGGCAGGCGGTCCCATGCGTCGGGCGCGGGGGCCTCCATGGGCGGGTAGGTGCCGAGATCCTCGGGGGCGGCCATCAGCCCGGCGGCCCGGCCCGTGCGCACGTAGTGCAGGAACGGCGACTCCCCCGCACCCAGGAGATGGCCGTAGGCCCGGCGGTAGAAGCGGGTCGAGAAGGTCTTGCTCGGATCGCGGTCCTCCTCCTGTCCGTGGGACAGGAAGTGGATCGCCGGCCCGTTCTCGAAGCCGCGGGTATCCGGGTAGCGCTTGAGGTACCAGGGCGCGTCGAAGAACGGCTCGATCAGGCGGGCCTGCTCGAACAATTCCGCGTCCTCCGCGGCCGGCGGCGCGCCGTAGCGCGGATCGAAGGCGTCGCCCGTGAGGTCGTCGCCGCGCAGCAGCGCCCGGGCCAGATGGTGGACGAAGGGCGCGATGCCCGTCGCCTCCACGTAGGGATGGTGCGCGCGGTAGGCCCAGCCGTTGAAGTCGGCCCTGGGGTTGCGGCCGTTCCGCCAGCCGGTGTCGCAATAGTCGCGCACGGCGTCGTCCGCCTCTGACAGCCCGTAGCGCGCCCGGTAGAAGCCGTGGTCGAAATGCCCCGCCACCAGCCGCGCCTGCAGGTCCAGGAGCCCGTCCCGGTCGCAGGCCGCCTGCCCGATCGCCCCCAGCCAGCCCGTATCGGCGATCGGCGCCCGCGCCGGGCGCAGGCCGCAGACGCCCAGCAGCGCGGCCAGCGTCGAGCGCCCGGGCCCCGGGTCGCGCAGCTCCCGCCAGCCCGCCTCGGCGAAGTGCAGGTACGGCTCCCGCCCGCCCACGTCCGGGTAGGTCGCCCGGTACCAGTCCGCATCCACCGCCGGCAGGTTCAGCCGGTGCGGCTCGGCGAACGGCGCGCCCCCGGACAGCCGGGTCTCGGCGACGTAGCGGAAGAACGGGTCGTCGCCGACCGCCCGGCTGCCCGCGCGGGCCTGCACGAAGCCGGCCGGGTCGAAGTCCGGCCGCGGGCTGACCCGCGCCCGCCAGCCCTCCGTCACGTAGTGGCGCAGCAGCGCGGCGTCCGAGGCCCCGGCCAGCGCCTCGGCCTGGGGGCCGGGCAGGCGCTGCCGGTAATGGGCGGCGTCGAAGTAGGGGGCGAGGGTCTCCATCCGCAGGGCCAGCGCCGCGTCCGGGTCCGGCCGGGCGGGTCCGCCGTTGCGGACGTAGTGCACCAGCGGGTTCTGGGTGGCGAAGGTGAGGCCGCGGGTGAGGCAGTAGGCCAGGGTGTCGAACTGCGGTGCCGGCTCGCGGCCCTCGCGCCAGCCGGAGGCCATGTAGTGGTCGACCGGATCGACGCCGGCGGCGGCGAGGTCTGGGTTGTTGGCCAGGTAGAAGGCCCCGTCCACGAGGCGGCGGGCGAGGCGCTCGGCCTGGGCCGTGTCGGGCTTGGGCAGGGGCGCGCCGGCCGCGCCGGCCGCCCCGCCCGCGCCGCCACCCTCGCCGCTGGCCCGGGCGCGCCGGCGCGTGAGGGCGTGCAGGAACGGGTTGATGCCGGCCCGGGCGAGGTAGGGGCGGTCGGCGAGGTAGGCGGCGGAGTCGAAGTCGGGGCGCGGGTCGCGGCCCTCGCGCCAGCCGCGGACGAGGTAGTCGCGCACCGGATCGGCCGTGATCCCGTACCAGCTCGCGTAGAAGGCCGCGTCGACATGCGGGGCCAGAGTCGCGATCTGCGCGTCCGCGGTGACGAGATCGTTCGCCGCCGGAAGGCCGCGGCGCACCGCCAGCCGGATCAGCGGATTGCCGCGCACCCTGCGGTACAGGCGGAAGAACCGCTTCAACGCACCGCTCGCGCTGCGCCGCGCGCCGCGCGCGCCGGTCCGCGATCCGCGGCGTCGGAGGCGGTGCAGGCCACCAGCCCCGAGGCGGGCTTCGGCCCGGCGGCGCTTGAGACGAGACCTGAGGCTCGGAGGAGCATGTGTTCGCGCGGGCCGATTGTGGGCTTGATCGAAGGCGTGCCGGCGCGTCGGACGAGACGCCGTGTCGGCGGTTCATCGCCCTAACGGAACACGCGCACCGGGTAAACAACGGGGCGCCGACGGTGCTCCGCAGGACCGATCCGAGGCCCGGAGCCGTCCGCCCTCGCCTGCCTCATCGGGGTGCGGTCAGATCAGGTCCGGACGCCACGTCACGTCCTCGCGCACGATGCGTGCGGGATTGCCGGCGGCTACGCAATGGGGCGGCACGGTTCCGGTGACGACAGCGTGTGCGCCGATGATGGCGTTGTCGCCGACCACGGAGCCTTTGAGGAGCGTGGCGTGATTGGCGATCCAGACGTGATTGCCGACGCGAACGGGCTTGGCCGGATTCAGCCGCTGCCCGGTATCCCGGGTGACGATCGAGTGAAAATCGCTCGTCGTCATCCAGACGCCGGACGCAATGGAGCAATCCGTCCCGATCTCGATCGCCTTCGCCTCGACGGGATTGAGATGGACAAGACCGGTGAAGCCGGTCCTGTCGCCGATGCGCAGGATCGAGCTGGGGCCGACATAGATGTTGGCCATCGAGAGCCGGACGTGCTCGCCGACATCGAACCGGCAGTTGGACTCGATGACGATGTGCATGTCCTTGTCGGACACGCAGCCTCTGCCTATGCGGATGTAGTTGTTGTCGCCGTTGATGTAGATCTTTCCGGCTTGGCTATGCTGATCCCGCGAATCGATGTCGATGACATTATTCTCCCCTTTGTCGAAAATATTCAAAGACATAATTTGCTCTGCGGGATCTATGAATGCCCCTGGGCGCGACGCGGCCGACGTCCCGGAGCGGACGGCCGCACATCGAACCCGTGGAAGAACGTTCGCCTTCTGACGTGACGATTACGGTATCGGCGTGCCGAATTCGGAATCCGTCGAGATTCGGCAATTGCGCCGATGACTCCAAGCCGGCAGAGGCGTTCGAAGATGTCTCTAAGCCATCGGGCGTCGTCCTCACAACTCGCGCTGCCGATCGCGGGCCGTCACCGGGCCCGGCCGGCGAGCCTCCGCGCGCCTGTTGACGCCGCAATAGTCCTATGACGTATGCCGTCACCCAGCGAAATCATGGGATGAGGCCGTCCGGTGGCTGAGGACAACACCCTGACGAAGGCCCTGGTCGACGTGCGGGCGCGCAGGGCCGCGCTCCAGAGCGACTACGACCGGATCGGAGCCGAGCTGACCAAGCTCCGGGCGGCCGAGGCGGCGCTGACCTCGATCGTCGAAGGGATCCCGCTGGACGCCTCCGGTCTCCACGTGCCCGAAGGTCCGCGGGCCTCCGCGGCCGAACGCGCCGCGCCCGCCTCCGGCGGACGGCGCGGCGCCCGCGGTCCCCGGGCGAACTCGGCCAAGGGACGGCTGAAGGCGCTGCTCGGCTCGGCCGGCCCGCAGGGCCTGTCGCATGTCGAGATCGCCGAGCGGCTGCCCGACGTCGCGCCGAATACCCTCAACACCTATCTCAGCATGCTGGTGACCGGCGGCGAGGCGATCCGGAACGGCGACTTCTTCACGGCCGCCGCGCCCGTGGAGTCCGAGGACGGTGAGGCTGACGCCGAGGACGAGGCCGACCCGGACTCGGATGCGGAGGTCCAACACGACGCCGCCGAGTGAGCCGGGCGTCCGGCGAGGGCGACGGTGCCGGCTTTGGCGGGCGGAGCGAAACAAGACAGCGGCGCCGCGCGCGGAGATGTCGCGCTGGCCGGGCTCACCGTCCTGCGCTCGTGTCGGTGCAGGGGGGGCGCTTGAATTGATCGACAATCGTGTGACGGCCCCGTCCGGCCCGTCGATTCCGCGCCCCGGTCTTTCGGGTCAGGCCGACGCCATCCGCCGGATGATCGGCAGCATCAGCGCGCTCGGAGCGGCGGCCGGCACGGGGAAGATCGTGGCCGTCTGATCGGTCTTCACCCGAGGCAGCCGCTCGATCACGGTCCGCAGCTTCGGGAGCGTCCGCCCCAAAGTCGCGGCGAGGGTCTCGCCCGCGATCTTGGCCATGACGTATTCCAGGGTGTCGCGAGGCGCCTCGTCGATGGCGGTGGTCGACGGGTAGAAGGCCGCCACGGCGTCGCTGCGGTCGAGGCAGAACTGGCTCAGCTCGTAGAACGCGGCATTGTAGACGCGCATCATCGTGTCCAGGCAGGCCGGCTCGAAGGGCGCGCGCTTCTGGCGGAAGATGCGGGGCGTCGCGAAATGGTAGAGCTGCGACGGGGCGCATCGCCAG
>NZ_BACT01000334.1:0-10053 GCF_000333255.1 Methylobacterium sp. B1
TGCTCCGCGGCCTTGTCGAGCACCTCCACCGTCTTGGCGACGTTCTCGGGACTGGGATGCGCCAGAAGGCGCTTGCAGCCCTTGGTATAGTTGCTGATGGCCCCGAGCGGCTGGTTCAACTCGTGGGCCAGCGTCGAAGCCATCTCGCCCATCTCGCTGAGGCGGGACATGTGGACCAGCTCCGCCTGGAGTTCCTCGAGACGGGCCTGCGTGCGGCGTTGCTCGGTCAGGTCGTTGATGAAGCCGGTGAAGAAGACCTGCTCGCCCGCGCGCATCTCGCCGATGGCCAGCTCCATCGGGAAGGTGGAGCCGTCCCGCCTCAGGCCGGTCACGACCCTGTTGGTGCCGATGATGCGGCGCTCGCCGGTCCGCCGGTAGCGGTCGAGGTAGGCGTCGTGCTCGCTCCGCATCGGCTCCGGCATCAGGATGCGGACGTTCCGACCGACCGCCTCGTCGGCCGCGTAGCCGAAGAGACGCTCGGCCGCCGCGCTGAACCAATGGACCTTCGATCAGATCTACCACGAGCACCTGTGCTATTACACGCTCCGCTCCCTGGAGCAGCTGTTCGCGCGCCACGGCCTGGAGGTCTTCGACGTCAGCGTCGTCCCGGTCCACGGCGGCTCCCTCGAGGCGCATGTCGGCTTCCCCGGCGCCCACCCGGTCAGCGACGCGGTCAAGCGCATGCGCGCCGACGAGGAGGCCCGCGGCTACGGCACGTTCGAGACCTATGTCGGCTTCGCCGAGAACGTCCGGCGCCTGCAGGCGGCGCTGCTCGACCTGCTGGAGCGCATGAACGCCGAGGGGAAGACGGTCCACGCCTACGGCGCCCCGGCCAAGGGTGCGACGCTGCTCAACGCCTTCGGCATCGGCCCGCGGCTGGTTCAATATGCGGCCGAGAAGAATCCGCTGAAGTTCGGCCGCCTGATCCCCGGCGCCCGCATCCCGATCGTCGAGGAGGGCAGCGTGCCCGCGCCCGACGCCTACCTGGTGCTCGCCTGGAACTTCATCGACGAGTTCCTGGCGCGCGAGCGCCGCTACCTCGAGAACGGCGGCGCCTTCATCGTTCCGGTGCCGGACCTCAAGGTGATCACCGCCGCCGACCTGCCGGCAGCCTGAGCGTGGCCGCCCTCCCCCCAGCCCCCCTGCCCGAGGCCGTCCTCGTCGTCGGTGCGACCGGGTTCGTCGGCCGCAACCTCGTCGCGCATCTCGCCGACCGCGTGCCGCGGCTGATCGCGGTCAGCCCCTCCGGCCAGGCGGTCCCGGGGGCGACCGAGGCCGCGCGCTTCGACGCCCTCGAGGCGCTGTCGGTCCCCGCCGACACGATCGTCGTCAACGTCGCCGCGCAGCGCTACGACGCCGACAAGTTCGAGACGGCGCAGAGCGACCTGCTCACCGGCAATGCCGAGATCGCCAACCGCCTCTACCGGTTCTGCCTGACGAAGGGCATCCGCGAGGTGCGCGCGGCTTCGAGCGTCGCGGTCTACCCGGCAGCCTGCGATCCCCTCGACGACGCGCGGCCGGTCGACCTCAACGCGCCGCCCAATCCGAACGAGGCCTTCTACGCGTGGTCGAAGCGCTGGTCCGAGCTGGTCGCCGACCTGCACGCCGAGCGCTACGGGATCCACACGATCAGCTTCCGCCTGAGCAACCCCTACGGTCCCCACGACTCGACGGATCCGCGCAAGGCGCATGTCCTGCCGGCCTTCGTGATGCGCGCGCTGGCCCCGGGCGAGCGCTTCACGATCAAGGGCAACCCGCTGGTCGAGCGCGACTTCATCTACGTCGGCGACGTCGTCGACGTGTTCGCTCGGTCGCTCGCGATCCGGGAGACGAGCGACGCGCTCAACCTCTGCCGCGGCGAGACCACGACCCTGCTCGACCTCGCCCGCACCATCCTGGAGGTGGCGGGAGAGGACCGGCCCGTCCACGCCCCCGACACGGCGACCCACGGCGTCCTCGCCCGCCGTTCGACCAACCAGCGGCTGCGCGAGCGCTTCGGGATCTCGACCTTCACGGGGCTCGCGGACGGGCTGCGGCCGACGATCGCGTGGTATCGCCGGGAGTACCGCCAGGAGTACCGCCATGCCGGGGCCTGAGCGCGACATCGTCATCGGAGCGGACGGCTTCCTCGGGCGCAACCTCGTGCCGCGGCTCCGGGCCGAGGGCCGCGAGGTCGTCGGGATCGGCCGCGCGGCGGGCGACCTGTCCGACTGGGCCAATGTTGAGCGGGCGTTGCGCGCCGCCCCCCCGGCCGGCCGCATCTTCCACGTGGTGACCCGCCAGCGGACCGGCGCGATTCAGTACGACATCCAGGGCGAGCTCCTGGCGATCAACGCCCGCATCCACCTGAACGTCCTCGAGGCGTGGCGCCTGTACCAGCCGCAGGCCAAGCTCGTCTCCTCGGGCTCGTCCTGCACCTATCCGGAATCGGCCGAGCCCCTCCCCGAGGCGCGCTTCGGACAGGGACCGACCCATCCCTCCGTGATCGGCTACGGGCTCGCCAAGCAGGTCTTGGCGACGGGCTCGGCGGCCTACGCGCACCAGTACGGGTTGAGCTTCCTGCACTGCGTGCTGGCGACCCTGTACGGTCCGCACGACAACACGGCCTCCGACCGCAGCCACTTCGTCGGCGCCCTCCTCGACCGCGCCGTGCGGGAGAAGGCAGCGGACGCGCGGGCCTTCGAGGTGTGGGGCAATCCGCAGACCGTCCGCGAGGTGCTGCACGTCGACGACCAGATCGACGCGATCCTCGCGGCCGACCGGGCGTTCGAGAACGAGATCCTCAACTGCGGCGCCAACACCCCCATCACCGTCGAGGCGGTGGCGCGGGCGGCCCTGGCCGCCCTCGACTGGTCCGTCCCCCTGGTGAGCCCGCCCGGCTCCTTCCAGGGCGCGGCCTACAAGTTGCTCGACTCGACGCGCTTCCTCGACCGGACCGGCTGGCGGCCGCGCATCGATCTCGAAGCGGGCCTGCGCAGGCTCGTAGCTGCGGAGTATGCCGACCGCTGACGGGTCCCGGCGTTCCGCGCGCCGCGAAGCCCAGCGTGCCGGAGCCTCCTGGCGATCAGGCCTTCGCCAGGGCCGCGGCGGCGGCAGCGAGCCCCCACCGGACGAGGTCCTGCGCATCCTGCGCCGACTTGGCCTCCGCATAACACCGCAACTCCGGTGCGTTCCCCGAAGCCCGGAAATGGATCGTGCGTCCGCCATCGAGCCCGATCCGGATTCCATCCTGCTCGTCGATCGAATCCGGTGACCCGATCGGCCGGAGGAAGGCGGCCCGGAAATCCGCATCCCGGAGCCGCGCGAGGAAGGCGCCGCTTGTCTCGGACGGCGTGTTCGGAAGACGGTCGCTGGCCATGTCGCCCGCATCGAGCGCGGACACCAAGTCGGCCAGGGGCAGGCCGGCCGCGCGCGCTGCCGCCAGGGTGGCGAGAATGGGCAGCATTGCGTCGCGGGTCGGCAGAGCGGGCAGCGTCTTGCCGTCGCGCGTGACGTCCGATCCGAGCAGGAAGCCGCCATTCGCCTCGAAGCCCGCAACGGTCCGCGCTCCGGCGGCTTTCGCCTGCTCCATGCCGGCGATGACGAAGGGCGAGCCGACTTTCGTGCGCACAACCGTCCGGAAGCCGCCGGCCTGCTCAAGGGCCGAGCCGGCCGTGACCGGCACCACCACCGTGTCGGCGCCCAGGTAACGGGCGGTGATGAGCCCGAGCACGTCGCCCCGCAGGATCCGGCCCGTCCCATCGGCGACCAGCGGCCGGTCGGCGTCGCCGTCCGTGGTCACAAGGGCGTCGAAAGACCTGGGTGCCATGACATCGCGGATGAAGGCGATGTCTTCGGGACGATGGGCTTCGGTGTCGATCGGCACGAAGACCTGCGACCGACCGATCGGCGTCACCTGCGCGCCGAAGGCGGCGAGCAGGTCGGACAGCAGGTCGCGGGCCACCGAGCTCTGCTGATAGACCGCGATGCGCAGGCCCTTCAGGATGTCCGGCGCGAAGGCGGCGGCGTAGCGCTGCTGGTAGCGCGTGATGGCGTCGGGCTCGGGCGTCGCGGACGCCGCCGCCGGTCTCTCGCCGCTGGCCGGGATGTCCGCCAGGGCGGCCAGGATGGCCACCTCGTCGGCTTTGGTGATCTCGCCGTCGGGGCGGTAGAATTTCAGGCCGTTGCGATCCTCGGGGATGTGGCTGCCCGTGACCATGACCGCATAGGCGCCGCGCCGCATCGCTTCGAGGGCCAGGGCGGGGGTCGGCAGGGCGCCGCAATCGATCGCCGTGAAGCCGGCGGCCGCGGCCGCCTCCGCCACCGTGGCGGCGATCGCGGGGCTGCTGTCGCGCAGGTCCCGCCCGATCACCACCGCTCGGTGGGTGTCATCCGCCGAGACGGACCGGAAGAATGCGCTGGCATAGGCGTAGCTCGGCCCGCCGACGAGGTCGGTCACGAGACCGCGCAAGCCGCTCGTCCCGAATTTCAGACTGCTCACGAGATCCCCATCGTCTCCGGTTCGACGCACGCGCTCGCGATCGATGCCCCAAACCGTTCGCATTCTCAACGCTTGGGACCGGCGGATTGGCTCGGGCCGGGCGAGACTGGTCCGCCCCGGGACGCGGGCGGCGCTGCCTGGTGCGGCCCGCGCTCGGAACGCCTCTGTGCAGGCGGACCCGCCGCCAGCGCCTCAAGAGGCCGGCAACTGCTGTTCGAGATGCGCGCGCAGGATCGAGTAGTGGCGGACGACGTCATCGAGCCTGTCGGCGTTCGCCTTGCTGATCGCCTCCGAGCCGAGCGGCGGGCGGTAGGTCGCCGCATAATGGGCGGCGTGCGCCTTCAGCTTGGTGGCGACGAAGTCCAGATCGGCCGACCAGACGGCCTGCGCCCGGACCTGCTGAAGGCGCCGGGCGATGGCGAGCCAGTTCAGGTCGAGCGCGATGCCGCTGCCCATCTCCTTGAACAGGTCGAACATGGAATCGAGGATCGCGATCGCGGTCTGTGCCGACATGGCCCCGCCCTCCGTCAGGACCGTGCGGCCACGAGATCCGGGCGCGCGTACCAATCGTCGAACAGGGAGAGCTGACGAAAGCGCCGCCGGTAGCCTTGACCGGTCAGCAGCGCGTCGATCTTCTCCCGGCTGCCCGAGAAATTGTGCTCGACGCTGATCAGCGCGATGTCGTGACGCGTGAAATCGAAGCTCTGAAGCACGTCGAACTCGCCGCCTTCCACATCGATGCTCATGTAATCGATGCGCCGCGGCGCCCGCGCCTCCGCGAGGAACCGGTCCAGCGAGATCGTGGCCACCGGGTATTGCCGGCGCTCCTGCCGGAACTGGGCGTGGAAGTCGCCGTCTGCGAAGTCCTCCATGCCGGAGAGTTCGCCGATGTCGACCTCGTTGAACAGCACCTCGATCCCGTCGGTCTTGTAGACGCACTTGTCGGAGATGTAGCAGTTGCGATTGCGCTGCAGCGCCGCGTGCCACGCCCGGGCGGGCTCAGCGAGGGCGCCCTGCCAGGCGTAGGTCTTCTCCAGCAGGAGCGTGTTGCTGAGGCTGACGCCGTCGCAGGCGCCGAACTCCACGAAATAGCCGTTCCGCTTCTCCTGAAGCTCATACAGCACCCACAGGTCCTGCAGCAGCTGCGCGTTGGAGTACGGCGCCATCCGGGTGGCGAAGGACAGGAAGTCGAGTTCGGAGCCGAGGATGTGCGGGCGCGCGTCCAGATTGTCCCTCAGGTTGATCAGGGCATTGAACACCGTCAGGAGTTCGACATCCATGGTCCTCGGCTCCAGTCTCCGAACGGGGAACGCGCGCAGGCGCGCGTGGGGTGTCAGCGGTGTCAGCGGTGTGCCGCCGCCTGGACCGGCCTGCGCGGGCCCGCCAGGATCCGGTTCGATCCTTCGAACAGGATGCCGTGCTGGAGCGCCGCGGGGCCGTGATCCGGCACGGTCCGCGCCGCCCTGCGGATCGCGGACAGGAAGCGCTTGCGGCTGAATCCGTAGGGCCGCAGGCCTCCCAGGAGCGCCTCGAGGAGAGTCGATGTCGCCTCGGACCGCGCCCGGGCCAGATCGCGTTCCTGCAGGGCGGCGTCGCGCTCGGCCCTGAGAAGGGTCAATTCGATCTGCTGCTGCTGGATCCGGCGGATGTACGTCGTATCGATCGCATGAACGGCATTCGTCATCGTGCGGCAGCCCTGACCCGGAGCGGGTTGAGTTTTCGAGGCCCGAGGGTCCGTCTGCGGCCCCGGATCCGGATCGGCATCCGGTCTGGCCGGTCGGATGCCGCGGCTCCCGCGTGCCTCCGGTTGTGCCAGACCGGCCCGAGAATCGTGCCGACCGCGTCAGGCGCGGCTCCCGGAACAGGCGTGATCCCGCCCCGGCTCACCCCTGCATCTTGCTGACGACATGCTTGACGAGCAGCAGGCCGATGCTGGCGCAGGTCAATCCGAACATGACGACATAGAGGTAATCTACTTGAATGCCGGCATAGGGATAGTACGCCGATCGAACCCATTCCGCCAACTGCATGGCGGGATTGTACTTCATCCAGTAATATACCTTGTCGGGCATGTAGCTCGGAAGGAACATGACGCCGCTGGACACGTACAGGATGATGCTGAACAGGGCGTAGCCGATCATCCAGCCGGGGAAGAAGCCGATGACCGCCACGTTGATCGTACCGATCCCGACCCCCAGGATGATGGCGGCGAGATAGCCGCACATGGCCGTGAACGGTTCTGCGGGGACGGGATTGGTCCCGATGGCGATCAGGATGGAGCAGACGACCAGCAGTGCGAGGAAGCCGGTCACGATCTCCACGAGGATCCGAGCCAGGATCACGTCGAACAGCTTGACCTGTGGATAGTAGGTCAGCGGTCGGTTCATGATCACCGCCTTCATGACCTCGCGGGAGATGTACTGGAAAACCAGAACCGGAACCGCCCCGGTCGCGAAGAACAGGGCCCGGTTGTCGCCGAGCGGCGCCGCCAGCTTCTGGAACGTGTAGATGGCGATCAGCATGAAGACGTGGACGCAGGGCCAGAGCACGACCACGCCGTAACCCCAGAGCGAGGCACCGAATCGGGTGCGCATGTCCCGCAGCATCAGGGCGTGCAGCACATGCAGATAGGACTCGATCGGGCTCTTTTGCCCGGGAGCCGTCGGGAGGGCGGGCATCGATTTGACCTCGCGTTGCCGGGCCTGCTTTGACGAGAAAAGGGGCCAAAGTGCGTTGACCGGCGCTTCCCGCGCCGGTCGGCGTCAGGTGGTGAGAGCGTAATAGTCGCGCATCAGGCCGTCAGAGGTGGCGGCCCGGATCGGCGTGGCGACTCGGCCGCCGGCCGGAATGTCGAGGGCGAGCAGGCGGTCGTTGCAGGCGGCCGGGTCGGTGGCGAGGGCATAGGGCAGGAGATGGCCGTCCGGGTCGGCACGCAGCCGCTCCGCCGGTTCGCCGAGGTCGAAGGCCGCCACCGGCAGGCCCGTGCGCAGCGCCAGCGACAGCGCATACGCGTAGGTCTCCGGCCAGATCGACGGCATCAGCACCAGATCGGCAGAGACCTGGGTTACTAGATCGAGGATTTCGTCATCCTCCCAATGACGGCCGGTCTCGGCGATCTGGAGGGCTGCCCGGGCGACCCGGTCGAGGGTCGGGTCGTCGGTGGAGTACCGCCCTGTCTCTGTGACGCCGGCCCGCTCTAGGCCGCCCGTCAGGGTGGGGTCGGAGAAGCCCACGATCGAGAAGCGCAAAGGCAGGTCTCGCTTGCGGGCGTCTGACGCCAAAGCCTGCAGCAGCAATCCGCCTTCGGGCAGGCTGATGCCGCCGAGCACCGCGACGCGGCGGACGCGTCCGGGCCGCTGCAGGGCGGTGGGGCGCACGCTGCGCTCCGGCTCGACACGCGGCCGGACCGTGACCGCGAGATTCGGGTACACGTCCCGGATCCGGCCCGCCGTGTCGGCGGACGGCGCGAACACCCGCGAAGCCCTCGCCAGGAACGCCCCGAACGCCGCCCGCCGCTCGCCCGGATCCGGCTCCTCGAACCCGTCCGCGTCCGAAGCCAGACAGGCCCGGCACGCGCTGACCGGCGCCAGCCCGCAATAGCGCCCGTCCGGCTGGACGAGGTGGTTGCGGTGGCAGACCGGCGAGTAGTCGTGCAGCGTCCAGGCGTAGGGCCGGCCCGAGCCCGCCACCCGATCCATCAGCGCCCGCGCCGCCGCCCAGCGCAGCCCCGCCAGCGAGTGCACGTGGATCAGGACCGGCGCCAGCTCTGCGATGAAGCCGGCGAGTTCGTCCGCGTCCCGCGGCAGGTACAGGCTGTCGAGGTTGGGCAGGTACAGGAATTCGGGGCTGCGGTAGGCGACGTGGACCTCGAGGTTGCGGGTCTGGTCGATCTGCAGGAGCACGACGCTCAGGCCCTCGGCCCGGGCCTGGGCGACCATGTCGTCGATGTGCCGCTGGATGCCCCCGCCCCAGGAATGGGTCACGTACAGGAGCGCCCGGCCGGCGAAGTGCCGGGCCAGCCGCGCCCGGTCGAGCCGCGCCCGCCCGCGCCGGCCGGGATCGGCCTGGACGAACTGGCCGACCCGGGCCGGGTAGTCGGGGTGCTTGGCCAGCAGGGCCGCCTGGCCCTGGACGTACTCGCCGCCCTCGTCGAGCCCGAACGAGATCTGGCCGGCATGGTAGACGAACACGTCCTCGGCGAGCAGGTTGACGAAGCCCGCCTTGATGGCGCGCAGGCACCAATCGTTCTCCTCGCCGTAGCCCTTGCCGAAGGCCTCGGCGTCGAGGGCGCCGACGGCGTCGAGCGCGGCGGCGGTCATGTACATGCAGAAGCCGACGCCGGTGGGCACGGGCACGGCGTGGCCGCGGTTGACCTGCGCGGCCATGCGGTCGAGATCGGCGCGGTCGATCTCCAGCGGCATGGTGTTGTTGGCGTTGAAGCGCGGGTAGGAGCAGATCGTGGCGTTGTTGGACAGCGGCGTGACGCTGCCCACGCGCAGCCCCGCCCCGGCTTCGGCCTCGGCTTCGGCCCTGGGGGCGGCCTCGGGTTCGACCTTGGGGTCTGCGTGGGCGACGAGCCGGTCGAGCCAGTCGCCGAAGACCTGCGCGTCGGAATTGAGCAGGACGACGGCGCGGCCCTGGCGCAGGCCGAGGGCGCGGTTGACCGAGCGGACGAAGCCGAGGTTGCGTTCGTTCTCGACGAGGTGGAACAGGCCGCGGCCGGCGAGCCGGGCGAGGTCTGCGGTGAGCTTCGGGTCGGGGGAGCGGTCGTTGACGGCGAGCAGGGTGAAGGGCGTGGCCTGGGGCTGGGACAGGCAGGCGTGGAGGGCGCGCAGGGTCTCGCCGCGGCCCTTGTAGACCGGGACGATCACGACGACCCGGGCCTGGTCGATGGGCAGGGCCTGGGGCAGGCGGTCCCATGCGTCGGGCGCGGGGGCCTCCATGGGCGGGTAGGTGCCGAGATCCTCGGGGGCGGCCATCAGCCCGGCGGCCCGGCCCGTGCGCACGTAGTGCAGGAACGGCGACTCCCCCGCACCCAGGAGATGGCCGTAGGTCTCCCTGTAGAACGCGATGGAGAAGGTCGCGCTCGGATCGCGCCCCTCGTGCTGGCCGTAGGCGACGAAATGAGCGAGCGGTCCGCCGGGGGCGTCGGCGGCGTCGGGGTTGCGCTTGGCGTAGAAGGCGGCGTCGAAGAACGGCGCGATCAGGCGGGCCTCGTCGGCCAGCGCCGCCGCCCGCGAATCCGGCGTGCCGTAGCGGGGGTGGAAGGCACCGGCCGAGATGTCGGCGCCGTGCAGGAGGGCCGTGGCGAGGACGTGAACGAGGGGCGCCAGCCCGGTCTCGCGCACCCCGGGATGCGCGTCGCAATAGGCCTGTCCGTCGAAATCCGGCCTGGGGTTGCGGCCCTTGCGCCAGCCGGTGTCGCAATAGTCGCGCACGGCGTCGTCCGCCTCTGACAGCCCGTAGCGCGCCCGGTAGAAGCCGTGGTCGAAATGCCCCGCCACCAGCCGCGCCTGCAGGTCCAGGAGCCCGTCCCGGTCGCAGGCCGCCTGCCCGATCGCCCCCAGCCAGCC
>NZ_BACT01000333.1:0-10983 GCF_000333255.1 Methylobacterium sp. B1
CGGGTCCGCCGAAGGACGTAGCCCGCCCTCCTTCGGCCGGCGCCGCTACGTCGAAAGCGCGGTCCGGCTCCGGAGCGCGGCCGATTGTGGTCGATCCGGACGGCCCGCACGGTGGCGGCAGGCCTCAGGCAGAGGCCGCGGAGCCCCGCCATGTCCGTCCTTGGCCTCGTCGCCGAAACCGCGCGCCCGCCCCGCCTGGCCGTTCTGGTCCCGTGCTACAACGAGAGCCTGACGATCGCGCAGGTCGTCGGCGATTTCCGCGCGGCCCTCCCGACGGCGCAGATCTACGTCTACGACAACAACTCCACCGACGGGACCGCCGAGGTCGCCCGAGCCGCGGGCGCGATCGTCCGGATCGAGCCGCGCCAGGGCAAGGGCAACGTCGTCCGGCGGATGTTCGGCGACGTCGAGGCCGACATCTACATCCTGGTCGACGGGGATGGCACCTACGACGCCGCGGCGGCACCGTTCCTGGTCGGACGGGTGCTCAAGGACGACCTCGACTTCGTCAACGGCGCCCGCGCGGAGGTCTCGCAGCAGGCCTACCGGCCGGGCCACCGCCTCGGGAACCGCGTCCTCACCGGCCTCGTCCAGGGCGTGTTCGGGCGCGAGTTCCGGGACATGCTCTCGGGCTACAAGGTCATGTCGCGCCGCTTCGTGAAGTCGTTCCCGGCGATGTCCAGCGGCTTCGAGACCGAGACCGAACTCGTGGTCCACGCGCTGGAGCTGCGCATGCCCGCCGCCGAGGTCACGACGGCCTATCAGGAGCGGCCGGCGGGATCGGTCAGCAAGCTGCGCACCTACCGGGACGGTGCGCGCATCCTGTACCTGATTCTGCGCCTGATGAAGGACGAGCGGCCGCTCCAGTTCTTCGGCGCGCTCAGCGTGGCGCTGCTGCTCGCCGCGCTCGTGCTGGTCGCGCCCGTCATCGTCACCTTCGTCGAGACCGGCCTCGTGCCGCGCCTGCCGACGGCGGTCCTGAGCCTCGGCATCGTGATCCTCAGCGTGCTGACCTTCTTCACCGGGATCGTCCTCGACCTGACGACCCGCACCCGTCAGGAGCTGAAGCGCCTGCTCTACCTTTCGGTGGCCCGGCAGCTCGATGTCCGCTGAGGCCCGGGCACCCCGCAGCGAGGCGGAGCGCTTCGCGCGCTTCTGCCTCGTCGGCGGGATCGGATTCGTCACCGATGCCGGGCTGATGGCGCTCTGCATCCACGGCTTCGGCTGCGGGCCCTTCGCCGCCCGGGCGGTGTCCTTCACGGTGGCGGTGCTGGTCACGTTCCTGCTCAACAGGAGCCTCAGCTTCGCCGATCTGCGGGGGCGCCCGGTCCTGAGCGCCCTGGCCGGCTACCTGCTGGTGCAGGCCTTCGGCTTCGCCTGCAACATGCTGGTTTTCGCTCTGGCGATCCTCCGGCTTCCCGAGCCGTTCTCCGCCCCCCTCGCCGCGCTGGCCCTGGCCTCCGCGGTCGCCCTCGTCCTGAACTATGCGGGCGCGCGCCTCCTCGTCTTCTCCCGGGTCGGCTCCCGGGTCGGCTTGTCGTCCGCCCCCGAGCTTCGATAGCGGGGCGGCGCGGCTGCCCAGGCCAGCCTCCGATCCGCAGGCCGCGCCGCGATATCGGGACGGGTCCGGCCGTAGCGGACGGCCGTGTCCGGATCGCTCCCTGGACGGAGCCGGCCTCTCGGTCCGGCCGTGCTGGACCAATCCGCACCGTCGGCTTCGGCTGCCGGAAGGCGCTGGAGCCGGTTCAGCTTCGGGACGGGCCCGTTCGTTGCCCGGTGAGATCGTCTGAAGGTCCGGGTAGCGCGATCCGCGCCTGATGCCCGACCGCGGGGGGACCGCCGCCGTGCATCCCCCGGAGGTGGCCGCTTCGCGTCTCCGCCGGCGCATGCCGTCCGTCCCGCCGCGGACGGGTCGGCTCGGCACGCGCAGCGCCCGTCACACCGGCTTGCGCGCCGGCTGCGGCTCGCCCGGCCCGCCCGCACGGACCGCGAGCGCTACCATGAACAGCGCGCTGAGCCACGCCAGGCGCGCTTGGTAGCGGTCATGCGGTCCGGACAGAGCGCCGCAGGCCACCGCGTTGACGAGCAGCAGGAGGCAGATCCCGGTCCCGATCAGCATGAGGCGATCCAGACGCGCCCGGGTGTCGGCCCCGAGCCGGGGCCGCAGTGCCCAGTAGAGCGCGGTGACGGCCATCGCGGCCAAGCAGGACAGGAGGTTGACGCCGAAGGCACCCTGCAGGGTCGGGACGAGCGCGGCCTCCGGCGGGCACACGCCGGGTTGCGCGAGGCACCGGTCGAGCTTGGGGATCGTCTTCAGGATCGCGGCCGTCCTGAACTCGGCATCGTCGACGAGGAGATGCGTCCCGATCACGAACTCGGTCATGTCCACGCTGACGAGCTGCCGCAGGGCGTTGCGCGTCGAGGCCGCCGCCTGCGCGATCGGATGATGCAGGATTGCCGCGCGGACGAAGCGCCCCTCCTCGGCGCCGAGCGCCGTGCGCAGGGCGGCGGGCGCGGTGCTGAAGTTGGGACCGGGGCTCCCGCTGCCCCAGAGAAAGTCATTGTGGTCGACGAAGTGCCGGCCTGCGAAGGCGCAGGCCGCGAAGGGGCGATCGGACGGCGTGCAGGTCTCGGTGAGGAGCAGACGCCCCGGCCCATCGGCGATGACGCGCGCCATCAGGTAGGGCGGCGTTCCGACCGGATGCCCGGAGACGCGTTCCGCGAGCCGGAGATAGGCCGCATTGAAAGCGAGCCCCAGGATCAGCGCGCCGCCGATCCAGAGCAGCGACGCCCTGCGGACATGTCGGTCTGCGAAGGGGACGAGCCGGCACAGCGCGATCAGGACGAGCGCGGATCCGGCCAGCAGGACGATCGTGGCATGCATCACCAGGCTGAGGGCGACAACGCCCGCATAGGCGAGGGTTTTTCCGCGGGACGCCGCTGTGTCGAAGACGAGCAGCAGGGCCGCCAGGACGAAGGTCGCCGCGAAGATGTCGGGCATCAGGAAGCCGCTGAACGCCCCGGCGGAGGTGAGCAGCGCCAAGGCCGCCAGACCGGCCAGGACCGCACCGGGCCGGGGCCGCTCCCAGACGAGATCGAGGAATGTCACGGTCAGCCAGGAGACGAGGACGGATTGGAGGACGATGATCCACCACACGCTCACCAGGGCGGACAGGACGTAGAGCAGCAGCGCATAGACCGGGGAGCGCCCGCCCGCGATCGCGGCAAGGCCGCCCGCCGCATCCGAACTCGCGGCCGGATCGGCCATGACGGCGCCGCCGCTGCCGGCCGCCGCCGCCGAGCCGCCGAGCCGGGCGAGACCGCTGAGGATGCTCCGGCCGATGATGAAGTAGTGCTCGCTGTCGGGGAACAGGAACGGGTGGCCGTTCCAGAGGGCCGGGATCAGAAACAGGATCGTCCCCGCCGACACCAGGATCGCCAGTCGCCCGGCGCCGCGGCGTCCGGCGGGTGAGCTCTCCGCGGACGCGCGCATGCGGGCGGGGGCGGCGCCAGGGCTCAAGGGGCCGGAGCGCTCGTCGACGATGATCATCGGTCCGGTCCTCGATCCCTCTGGCGCCATCGCGGGCTGCGTCCCCACGGCACCCGGACCCTGGTCCCCGTCACGCGAGCCCAGGAGCGCGCCGCCGATCGGCAAGCGGCTTCCGAGCCGCGATCTGCCGGTCCGACGTGGCACGGGCCGTCCGGGGCGGACTATCTCTCCTTTATGGGTAGGGGGCCGGCACGGTCGTCTCGCGGGGGATAGCCGCCCGGGACCGGACGGTGACACCATCCGCAATCGGTATGGGGATACGTAATTCTGTCCGGCTGCTCGCGGGGGCCCGAGACGGCTAAGGGTTTCCCACAAGACTCTCGGGCGCCGGCGGCTTCGCCTCCGACCGCAACCGCGCTCCGGGCGTTGTGCGAGAGGCTCTACGGGATCACGCGTAGAACAGGAGCCCGGCATGTTGGACGGCGACGCCTTTGCCCACGAGATCGCGGCGCTCCTGATCGCCGACATCAAGACGTCCGGCGCACGCACGCGGGGCGAGCTCGAGGAAGCCTGCCGGGTTTCCCTCGAAAGCCTGCTCGGCGACGCCGCGGTGCCGCCCGGGATCGCCGTGCTGATGCCGATCGGGCTGGACCGGTGGCCGCGGGTGGTCGTGAAGGGGCGGCGCCTGCCGGACGTGTAGGGAGCGTGGACCGGTTCCGGCCAGCACCGTCCCGGTCCTAGCGGCCGATCACACCCGTACCGCCGGTCGGGCCGATCGCGTTCGGTCCGGTATTCGGGGCGGGCGTCGCGGCCTGGTTGCGCTGGATGTCCATCCGCAGCGTGTTGCTCTGGGTCGTCTGCTCCTGCCGCAGGGCGCGCAACTGGCCGCCGGTTTCCATGGATCGGTTGGCGGCGTTGGGATTGGCCTGCTGAACCTGGGCCGATGCCGGTGTCGCGGCGATGGCGGCCAGACAGAGGCTCGTGGTGATGAGGAGGCGCATGGGGAGGCTCTCGCGCTGACGGATCTTGCGGGGTCGACCCGCCGAGGGCCCGCCAAGTTCCCTCCGCCCGGCCGCGGATCGCGCTGCGCCGCCTCGGCTGCCCGGAATCCGCGTCGCGCGTGAGCGGGCGTCCCCCGGCCCTGCGGCAGGGTTAGCCGAATCTTGCGGTCCCGCGGCATCCTTCACGGCTTGTTAAGATGTCGGGGCAAGGCTGGGGGCGCTGTCGGGAGTGGGGTCTGATGCAAGCCTTGTCGGCGGAGGATGAACAAGCGGTCGAGCGGCTCACGCTCCGACTTCTTCAGGACGCCTATTGCGACCTCGCCGCCGTGCTGCGCGGCGCGCAGCCGCAGGCGGCCGCGGCGATCCTCGGGGTCATGGAGCAGCGCGTGACCGACGTCCTCACCCGGATCTGCCGGCAGGGTTCGGAAGGGGCGGCCTCGGTCGAGATCGCCGTCGCCGTCGGCGAGCGGATCGGCGAGATCATGGATCAGGCGCATGGGCGGGATGGGCCCGGCGTGCGGGCCGCCTGAGCCGGTGAACCCGCCCCGGCGCTCGCGGCACGGACGCCGCCGCGAGCCCTGCGTGATGGCGCGCCGCGGTTTCAGCGAGGCCGTTCGAGGCGCTGCCGGAGGCCGGGCCGACCGATGGCGGCAGACGGCTCGCAGAGGGAACCCGGCATCCGTGCAGACTTCGTGTCCGGCGCGGGGCTGTCCGTTGCCGTGCCGGGAGGCCGTCGAACCGACGGACCGATGCACACGGATGCGCGGATCCTCATCCTGGGCCCAAACGATCGTTTACGAACCTTTAACCCTGATTTCGGAAGCTGCATCCACAGGAACGACCGCTTCGAAACTGCGGTCGCAGTCGGGATATATGGGCCAGGATCACCGGTCGTCCGATGGGATGCGTATATCGATCCCTCCCGCAGGGCGCGGCGCCGGGACGGGGCCGGCGGGACGATCGACGACAGCCGACGGGATCGTGACGGCCGGGACAGTGCTCGGCGGCCGGAGACGTGTGTCCGCGGGGGCTTCGCAGCTGGGGCGCGCGATCTGCAACGGCGTGACGCGTTGGCGCGAACGCCGCAGGGGCGCTCTCCGGCGGGCCGAGGATGTCCGGTCTGGCGCCTTCGCCGCTGCGATCGGGGGCGTGCGCGGTCGGCTTCAGGATGGGCTGGTCCCGCATCGTTCCAAGAGAGAGCGCCCGGGACGAGGCCGTTCGGCATCGGCTCGCGCAGGACGAAATCCGGTTCTCATGGGATCCCGGGTTCAAAGCCATATGAAAATCTTCGCCCGTTCGATCTGAAGGATTGTCGATAAATAGACCGAAAAGGACATTTGACGTGTCGCGCTTGAGGAAGAGCCCTTGCCGTTGCTCCTGCCACAGGCGCCATGGCACTGTTTCTTGCGTGTGCGCGTTGCAGTGCGCTCGATTGATCCGGTCGGACCGTGTTTTCAATGTCCAAAACAACGACGCGCATGCAAGATCTGGAATGCCTAGATGCTGACGGTCACTCGGACGCCACTTCGAATCAGCCTTTTCGGTGGCGGCACTGATTATCCTGAATATTTTGAGCGCGCGCCCGGTGCGGTCGTCGGGACGGCGATTGACAAATACATTATCATCGCTGCGCTCGATTTGATTGGTTGCCAGGATTACAATTATAGATTGAGCTATTCCCGGATCGAGCATTGTAACAATGTCGAGGACATAGAGCATCCGGTCGTCCGGGAAGTCCTCAAGCATTTCGATGTCAATCGTCGGCTCGACATAAGCATCATATCCGATTTGCCTGCGGCAGGCAGCGGACTCGGATCCTCGTCGGCCTTCACTGTCGGGTTTCTTCGGACAATCTATACAATTCTGAACCAGAAACCGACAAAAATCGAGTTGTCGAAGAAGGCCATTGAAGTCGAACGCGAGATCCTGCGCGAGAATGTCGGCGTGCAGGACCAGCTCCATGCCGCCTTCGGTGGGATCAACCGGTTCGATTTCAGCGGTTCCGCGATCCGCATCTCCCCCGTTCAGATGAGTTCTGCGGCCACACAGCAGCTCAACGCGTCGATGGTGCTGGTCCATACGGGCATCGCGCGGCGCGCGACGACCACGGTCGCCGCCCAGATCGCCGTGACGCGCGCGCGCGCGATCGACAAGGAATTGTCCGAACTCTACCGTCTCGTCGAGGAATGCGTCTCGCTGCTGGAGGCGGGGACGAGCGGCTGGCTCACGCAGCTCGGCGATATGCTCTCCGCCTCGTGGCGCATCAAGCGGACCCTGTCGCGTGAGGTCTCGAATGCGGTGCTCGACGATCTGTTCGAGGCGATCATCGCGTCGGGGGCCTACGGGGCGAAGCTGTGCGGCGCGGGCGGGGGCGGTTTCTTCCTCGCCCTCATCGATCCGGACCGGCTTCCGACTCTGACCGAACGGGTGGCGCCGCTATCCGTCGTTCCGATCGGCATCGATGTCGACGGGTCGACCCTGATCTATCGCCAGACCCGCTGAGCGGCGCCCGCCCATCATTCCAGCCCGGCCGCAGGCGGCCCGACGGCTCATCGCGACGAGAGGCAACGATGCGAATTCTGATCACCGGCGGCGCCGGCTATATCGGGACGATCCTGGTGCCGATGCTCCTGGAGCGCGGGCATCACGTCACGGTTCTCGACACGTTCAAGTCCGGAGGGCCGGACCTGTCCTCGGCCTGCCAGTATGACGCCTTCGAGCCGATCAAGGGCGACGCGCGCGACACGCGCATCCTCGACGACCTGATCCCGAAGCACGACGTGCTCATCCCCCTCGCGGCCCTGGTCGGCGCACCCCTGTGCAAGGAAGACGCGATCGGCGCCACGACCCTGAACCGCGATGCCGTGATCGCCCTGGTCCAGCGCGCGGGCGGCGAGCAGAGGATCGTCTACCCGACGACCAATTCGGGCTACGGCGTCGGCGAGGCCGGCAAGTTCTGCACAGAGGAGTCGCCCCTGCGGCCGATCTCGCTCTACGGCACCACCAAGGTCGAGGCCGAGACGGCCGTGCTCGACAGCGGGCGCGGCGTCAGCCTGCGGCTCGCGACGGTGTTCGGCATGGCGCCGCGCATGCGCCTCGACCTCCTCGTCAACGATTTCACCCACCGGGCCGTGACCGACCGGGCGCTCCTGGTCTTCGAGGGCCACTTCAAGCGCAACTACATCCACATCCGCGACGTGGCCAAAGGCTTCATCCACGCGATCGACAATTACGACCGGATGCGCGGCGAGGCGTACAATCTCGGCCTGTCAAGCGCCAACCTGTCGAAGCTGGAACTCTGCGCGCGCATCAAGGCGCACGTCCCGAATTTCGTCTATGTCGAGGCCCCGATCGGCGAGGATCCGGACAAGCGCGACTACATCGTGTCCAATGCGAAACTGGAGGCAACCGGCTGGTTCCCCGACTTCGACCTCGACCGGGGGATCAAGGAGCTGATCAAGGGCTTCCGGATGATCCGCAATTCGCGGTTCGCCAACGTCTGATCCGGACGGCTCCAGCCCAGCAGCGATCACCCCGCCGGACGGCCCGACAGGTCGGCCGGCGCGGTCACGGACCGAGGTGCTCATGAGCGCGATCGTCGACTTCCTCACGCAGACCCGCGACACCTTCCAGGCGGCCCTCGACGATTCCCGCTTCCAGGCGACCCTCGCCGAGATCGCCGACGTGGTGACCGCATCCCTGCGCGGCGGCGGCAAGCTCCTGACGATCGGCAATGGCGGGAGCGCCGGCGACGCGCAGCACATCGCGGGCGAGTTCGTCTCGCGGCTCAATTACGATCGGGCGCCCGCCGCCGCCCTGGCGCTGACCACGGACACCTCGGTGATCACCGCGATCGGCAACGATTACGGGTACGAGCACGTGTTCGCGCGGCAGGTGCTCGCCCTCGGGCGGCCGGGCGACGTCCTGCTCGCCCTCTCCACCTCCGGGCGCTCGCCGAGCGTGCTGAAGGCGATGGATGCGGCGCGGGCGCTTGGCGTGCGGGTCGTCGCGTTTACGGGCGCGACGGGCGGAGCGATGCCGGAACGGGCGGATCTGTGCCTGTACGCGCCGTCGGACGCGACGCCCCTGATCCAGCAGGTCCACATCACCGCCGCGCACATCGTGTGCGGCCTCGTCGAGGAAAGCCTGTTCCCCCGCGGGACGGCGGCGTGAAGGGCGGCCCGTGACCGAGAGACCGAGAGGCGCCGGCAGCCCCGTCCGGCAGGCCATGATCCTGTGCGGCGGATTCGGCACCCGCCTGGGCGCGCTGACGTCTGCGATGCCCAAGCCGCTGCTGCCCGTGGCGGGCGAGCCGTTCCTGGACGTCCTGCTGTTCGAGCTCGGCCGCCACGGCTTCACCGACATCGTGCTGCTGGCCTCCTTCCACAGCGAGAAGATCCGCGCCTACGCCGCCGACAACGCGGTCGCGCGACGCTTCGGCATGACGCTGCGGGTCTCGATCGAGCCGGAGCAGGCTGGGACCGGCGGCGCCGTCGTGCACGCCCTCCCCGAGGCGGACGAGACCTTCCTCCTGCTGAACGGCGACTCGTGGTTCGACGTCAACCTGCTGGCCCTGCCCGCCCTGGCGGCGCGTCATCCGGAGGCGGCGATGGTCCTGTCGCTCCGCCGGGTGCCGGACGCGGCACGCTACGGCGTCGCGCTCCTCGACGGCGTGCGGATCACCGCCTTCCTCGAGCGGCCGCCCGAGCCGGGCCCCGGTCTCGTCAATGCCGGCGTCTATCTGGTGCGCCGCGACGCCTTGAAGGGCTTCCCGCCGGCCTGCTCGCTGGAACGGGACGTCCTGCCCGCTTTGGTCGCCGAGGGCCGCGTCGTGGGCGAGGCCTACGACGGTTACTTTCTCGATATCGGCGTGCCCGAGAGCTACGACCGCGCTCAGGTGGAGATCCCGGCCCGCCGGACGAGACCGGCCGCCTTCCTCGACCGGGACGGGGTCCTCAATCACGACCACGGCTATGTCGGTTCCGTGGACCGGTTCCACTGGATGGAGGGCGCGCGTGATGCGGTCCGCGCGCTGAACGACGCCGGCTTCTTCGTGTTCGTCGTCACGAACCAAGCGGGGGTCGCCCGCGGCTTCTACACCGAGGCCGATGTCGCCCGTCTGACGGCCTGGATGCGGGACGACCTGCGCGCGGCGGGCGCGCATATCGATGATCTCCGGTACTGCCCCTATCATCCGGACGGGACGGTGGAGGCCTACAGGGCGGTCCACGGCTGGCGGAAGCCCGAACCCGGCATGATCCTCGACCTGATGGACCACTGGGACATCGACCGCGCGCGCAGCTTCCTGATCGGCGATCAGCAAACCGATCTCGCCGCCGGCCGGGCGGCGGGGCTCGCCGTGCATCACTTCCGGTCGGACGACCTGCTCGCCTTCCTGCGCGAGGCCGCGCTGACGGGCTAGGAAGCGGCAACACGTGTGGGGGACCAGGGCGCGCGTCGCCGCGCGGCGGGTTCAGTCGTGGGACTGGATCGAGAGCTCCGCCTCGGCCGCCTCACGCATGGCGCGGTCCCAGTCGAGCCGGCGCTTGGGCGGCGTCTCGCGCTCGGCGTCCGCGGCCTTCCGATCTCGCGGAGCGACGATCTTGATGTCGTACTCGGGCACGCTTCAATCCGCTCTTTAACCTGCGATTAATCGTATTGGCGGAACGCGCGGGCCTTGTCAGCGGTTCGATCGCTCGATCCACAATCCGGTGACGCCCCTCATCCGCGGCCGGACAGACCGATCAGGATCATGGCGGCATGCACGGCTCCGACGATGGAGCCCGACTGGGCGAGCCGCAGAGCCTCGGCCCGCGGCACGCGCATCACCGCGATGTCTTCGCCGGGATCCGGACGCGCCGGCCCGGCCGCGATCACGCGCGCGCGGACGAGATGCATGCGGTTGGCGTAGCGGGCCGGATCCGCGTTGAGGGTGACCACGCGTTCGGCATCGGCAAAGGTGTAGCCGGTTTCCTCGCGCATCTCGCGCTCGGCGGCCGCGAGGATATCCGTGTCGCCGGGGTCGATGGCCCCGCCCGGAAGCTCCAGGCTCGGGCTCCCATAGGCGTGCCGGTATTGGCGTACGAGGATGACGTGATCGGCCGCGTCGATGCCCAGCACGAGGGCGATGTCCGCGGTCTCGAGCACGTAATAGGGATCGAGGACGTGGCCCGAAGGTGTCACGCAGTCGTCGGCACGGAGTCCGAGCCATCGATCCTTCATGATGTAGTGCGACTTGCGTATCGTCCACGCGGTTTCGGGCATGATTGTTTCCAAATCGAAGATATTGGTAGTGTTTTTGGCAGAGATGCGCTGAACAGCGCGAGGGTGCGGGCGGTATGGATCGGGTCGAATCCAGTGGTCCTGCCCTGCCGTCGATCCGGGCCGGAGCGATCGTTGCGCCCCTCCAGCTCAGCGGGTAAGCGTCTCGGGCACGTAGAGTCTCGCGCCGCGGATGTCATAGGTCGTACGATGACGGGAACGAAACTCGCC
>NZ_BACT01000332.1:0-8143 GCF_000333255.1 Methylobacterium sp. B1
GATCGCAGCCGGGCCCCGTCAGGACGTCTTCACCAGCTGCAGCGCGCCCCTTTGGAGCGGCGCGGGTGACGGCGCCGCGCTGCGCGTCTGATTGCGGCCGCCGGTCTTGGCCTCGTAGAGGGCGCCGTCCGCCAAGCGGTACAGGTCCGGCGGGGGCGCGCTCCGGTCGCCGCTCGGCCGCGCGGCGGCGAGCCCGATGCTCACCGTCACGACGCCTGCCCCGAGCCCGGCCGACGGGATTGGGAGCTTCGCCACCTCGGCATGGATCGTGTCGGCGACGCGCCGGGCGCCCGCCTCGTCGGTTTCGGGCAGGAGCACGGCGAACTCCTCGCCGCCGATGCGGCTGGCGAGATCCTGCGGGCGGTGCACGCTCGCCGACAGACTGCGCGCCAGGCCCTGCAGGACCGCATCGCCCACCGGGTGCCCGTATTGGTCGTTGAAGCGCTTGAAATGGTCCGCATCCACGATGAGCAGCGACAGGGGATGGCCGTCGCGCCGGGCCGCGTCCAGAGCCCGCTGGTACATGTCCTCGAAGCAGCGGCGGTTCGGCAGGCCGGTCAGGGCGTCGGTGCGCGACAAAGCGGCCATCTCGGCCCGCATCGCCTCGCGGCGGCGCAGCTCCCGCCCGAACAGGAGCGACAGCGCGATCGTGAGGCCGCACAGCGCCAGCACGATGCCGCCGATGATCGTCGCCTTCGCGGCCCAGTCCGCCTCCACGTCCTTCGTGGACAGGGCGACGTTCAGGATCAGCGGCAGGGTCCCGATCCGCGTGAATTTGTAGCTCCGCTCGACGCCGTCGCGCACGGAGGTGCTGACGAAACTGCCCCGCCCCTCCCGCAGGAACCGCCTGAAGGTCGGCGCCTGCGCGATGTTCGCCCCGAGATCGGCCTCCACGTAGGGATAGCGCATGATGCGGGTGCCGTCGGTCAGGTACAGGTTGATGGCCCCGCCCGGCCCGAGGTCGATCTCGCTGAACAGGTGCGTGAAGTAGGACAGCTTCACGGTGCCCAGAACCACGCCGCCGAAGCTGCCGTCGGGCCTGTCGATGCGGCGGCTGAACGGCAGCATCCGCTCGCCGTCGAGCCGCGACACGATCGGGCGCCCGACATGGAGGCCGAGCCCGGCGCTCGCCTGGTGAACCTGGAAGTACTCGCGATCCGCGTAGTTGCCCTTGCGGGGCGGGACGGCCGCGATGTCCGCGACGACATCGCCCTCCTCGTTCAGGATCAGCATCACGCCCATGTCGCGGGCGGTCGCGGCGCGGTCGAACAGGATGAGCTGGCGCAGCCGCGGATCGGCCTCGGTCAGGCCCGGCACCTTCAGGTTGTCGACGGCCGCGCGGATCGAGAGATCGTACATCTCGATGTTGCGCACGATGTCGCGCTCGAGAACCTGGAGGAGGTTCCGGCTGGTCTGGTCCGCGCTGTCCCAGGCGTCCCGGCGCAGATCGGCCAGCATCAGGCCGGACGTCACCACCATGCCCAACGGGGCCAGGACCCCGAGCGCGATCCAGGTGCGGGCCGATCTGAGCCAGGAACCGGCGCGCCGCAACACGTTCATCGGCCCCACACAGGCGTCGTTTTCGTTGCCGGGTACTGACATGGCGCGCCTTAACCGCGGCTTTCGCACCCGAGCGGCCGAGCCATCACGGGCGAATTATGGGGATGACGGTCCACTTGTGATGGACGGCGCTGACCGGGCCGTCCGTGGGCCGGCCTCCGCCTCGGCGTGCGGGAAGCGCAGCTCGACATGGCAGCCGCCGCCCGCCGCGTCGCGGATCGCCACGGGGGCGCCGTGCAGGTCGGCGATCGCCGCCACGAGGCTCAGGCCCAGGCCGTGGCCGGGCGTCTGGCGCGCCGCCTCCGCGCGATAGAAGCGGTGGAACACCTGGCTGCGTTCCCCCGGTGGCAGCCCCGGGCCGGTATCGGCGACGGTCACGACGATCGCGGCCTCGGTCCGCTGCAATCCCACCGCGACGCGGCCGCCGGGCGGCGTGAATTTCAGGGCGTTGTCGAGGAGATTCGAGAGGGCCTCGAAGCACAGGTCGCGGTCGCCGTGGACGGGGTGCGGCCCGTCCGGCGCCGCGAGCGCGAGGTCGATGTCCTTCTCCTCGGCGAGCGGCGCGTGGAACTCGACCGCCACGGCCGCCACCTCGCCGAGATCGACCCGCGTGAACGCGCCGCGCCGCCGCCCGTCCTCCATCTCGCCGATCCGCAGGACGGCGGTGACCATGGCGAGCGTCTGGTCGATCCACACGAGCCCCTGGTCGATCGCCTCGTGGAACTCCGCGACGGTCCGGGCCTGGGACCGGGTGCGCTCGAGCCGGGCGCGCAGGCGGGTGAGCGGCGTGCGCAGGTCGTGGGCGACGGCGTCGCCGACGCTGCGGACCTCGCCCATGAGGTGCTCGATCTCGTCGAGCATCCGGTTCACGGTCCGGGTCAGCCGGTCGAACTCGTCGTCGCCCGGGCCGACCGGCAGGCGCTTGCCCAGGTCGCCGCGCATCACCTCGGCCACGGCGGCCTCGGTGGCGGCCAGGCGGCGGCGCGCGCGGCTCGTGAGCAGCAGGCCGCCCAGGGCCGAGAGTGCCAGCGTCGGCACCAGCCCGAGGCCGAGGGCGCGCAGGATCGTGGCCTTCACGCGGTCGATCTCGTCGGTGTCGTGGGCGATCACCACGGTGCTGCCGTCGGCGAGCGCCAGCGCGGCCGCCCAGATCTCGTCCTGGAGGCTGCGACCGGCGAGATCGACCGTCGCGCTCACCCGGTACGCGTCGCCGTCGCGCGCCAGACGGGCCGGCAACGCCCCGAGATTGCCGGCCCGGCGCGTCCCGTCCGGCGCGAACAGGCCGCCGTAATGCGTGGCGTGGACATCCATCGCGATCCACGTATCGACCCGGGTCGCCGCGACGCCAGGGTCGGCCGCGGCCGCCCGGACCTCCAGCCGGAGCGTTTCGGCGAGTTCCTCCCGCAGGTAGTCGGCCGTTTGCCAGTAGACGAAGGCGAACATCGCCAGGGCGAGCAGGAGCGACCACAGGGCGATGCCGAGCGCCCAGCGGATCGCGGTGGAGCGGAACAGGTCCGCCGAGCGGAGCCGATCAACCATCGGGCGTCAGCGTGAAGCCGGTGCCGCGCACGCTGTGGATCAGGGGCGGCTCTCCCCCCGCCTCCAGCTTCCGGCGCAGGCGCCCGACATGGACGTCGATCAGGTTGGACTTGGGCGTGAACCGGTAGTTCCAGACCTCCTCGAACAGCATCGCCCGGGTCACGATCTGGCCGGGGCGGCGCATGAGATACTCCAGGAGCTTGAGTTCGCGCGGCAGCAACTCCAGGTCGCGGGCGCCGCGCCGGCCCGTGCCGGCGATCAGGTCGATCGCGAGGTTGCCCACGTGCAGGACGGTCTCGCGGCTGTCGACCGGCCGCCGCAGCAGCGCCTCGATGCGTGCGGCGAGTTCGGCCAGCGCGAAGGGCTTGGCGAGGTAGTCGTCCCCGCCGGCGCGCAGGCCCCGGATCCGCTCGTCGACGTCGCCCAGGGCGCTCAGGACCAGCGCCGGCGTCCGATCCCCGTCGCGGCGCAGATCCTGGAGGACGCTCAGGCCGTCCCGGCCGGGGAGCATCCGGTCGAGGATGATCGCGCCCCAGCCGCCGTCCCGGGCCGCCCGGGCTCCGTCCGGACCGGTCGCGGTCCAGACGACCTCGTGGCCGCGCCCGCGCAGGTCGTCGAGCACGTCCCCGGCCGTCTCCGCATCATCCTCGATCAGCAGCAGCTTCGCCACGCGCGGCCCCCGCCCCGGTTCCACGCCCCGGCGCAGGCGCGGCTGTTTCCCGGTCCCGGACCCTTGTGCCGGACTTCGCGGCGCAAATCGCCCCGCGACCGTCCGCATGAACCCGAATTTAATGGCACCGCATCGCGTTGGCCCTCTTTATTGGAATGACTCTAGCCCGTACCCGCCCGCCCCTCGGCCGCCGGACGGTGCGCTTCCGGATTCCCTCGATGCGGACTTGGTCTCGCCTTCCCTGCCCGTCCCGCCGCTTCGCGCCCGATCCGTGGACGTCGGTGCATGCCTAGGAAGCGGCGCCCGCGGCGCCTGATCAACCGCTACGCGGCGAGCCGCCTGTACGATGTCGAGACCCGGGCCTACGTCACCCTCGATCACCTCAAGGATCTGCGCAGCGCGGGCTACGAGGTCGTGGTCCGTGAGGTCGAGACCGGGCGCTTCGTGACCGAGGACGTGCTCAAGCCGGGCCTCGACGCGTGAGGCGGCCGGTCGAGTCGGCTGCGGCGCTCGGCGCCGGGCGATGGGGAGGCCTGCGGTGGATCGGATGGCGCTGACCATGGACGCCTCCGACGCCGCGCGGGAGGCCGAGACCGACGCGCAGGCGCCGCATCCGGATGTGGGGCCGACCGCGGCGGCCGCTCCGGAGGTCCGGCCCGGGAAGGCCCGGCGCGGCGGCGCACGCCTGGCCTGGCTCGCCCTGATCCTCGCCGCGCTCCTGGGCGCCGGCTGGATCTCGCGCGACGCGCTGCGCGACCGGCTCGGCTTTGGGCCTGCCCAAACCGGGGACGACGCCTCGATGACGGCCTCGTCCGCCGCGAAGACGGAGGACGCGTCGGCACAATCGGACTTCGTCACCCTCGACGCGGCCGGCCAGAAGCGGTCCGGCCTCGCCTTCGGGACGGCCGAGACGCGCCGGATCGTCCTGCCGGTGCGCGCCCCCGGCACCGTCGCCTTCGACGAGCGGCGCGTGACGCATCTGAAGCCGCGCACGCAGGGGCGGGTCCTGAGCCTCGCGGTCCAGCCCGGCGACCGTGTCGCGGCCGGCCAGACCCTGGCGACCCTCGACGCCGCCGGGATCCTGGACGCGCGCAACGGCCTCCAGGCCGCCCAGGCGACCCTGGGCGAGGCGCAGGCGTCCGAGCGGGCCGCGGAGATACAGCTCAAGCGCGGCCAGGAGCAGCTCAAGTTCGGCGGCGTCGCCCAGGCCGAGGTCGAGCGGCGGCAGGTCGATCTCGCCAAGGCGCGCGCGGCGGTCCAGTCCGCCCAGGCCAATGCCGACATGTACCGGGCGCAGTATCAGCGCCTCGCCCCCGCGGAGGGCGCCGCGCCCGGCACCAGCGCGGTCGTCACCCCGATCGCCGGGGTCGTGACGCAGGTCGGCGTGACCCTCGGCGAGGTCGTCGACACCGCCCGCGACGCGTTCACGGTGGCCGATCCGGCCCGCGTCGTCGTGCTGGCCAATCTCTACGGTCCCGACATCACCCGGGTGAAGGCCGGGGACGCGGCCACGGTGGACAGCCCGATCCCCGGCCAGCCGCCCTTCGAGGGCCGGGTGCGCTCCATCAACGCCGCCCTCGATCCGGCGACCAACACCGCGCCCGCGCGGCTCGAACTCGACAATCCCGAGGACCTGCTGCGCGCCAACATGTTCGTGTCGGTCACGGTGGCCGCCGATCTCGGCCGGTCGGGCGTCACCGTCCCGGCCGCCGCGATCCAGCAGACCGAGGCGGGCCCGATCGCCTTCGTGCGCGTCGCCCCCGACCGCTTCGAACGGCGCGTCCTGACCCTCGGGATCCAGCGGGCGGACTGGGTCGAGGTGACACGCGGCGTCGCGGCCGGAGAGAGCGTCGCGACGGCGGGCAGCTTCGGCCTCAAGGCGATCCTCATGCGCAGCCTGCTCGGCTCCACGGATTGAGCACCGCGATGAAGACCTGGTTCGCCCTGATGGTGCGCCGCCGGTTCCTGGTCCTGGTGGTGGCGCTCGCGGCCGCCGCGGGCGGGATCGCCAACCTCGAGGGCCTCTCCATCGACGCGGTGCCGGACATCTCGCCCCGGCAGGTGATGGTCCTGACCCTGTCGCCGGGGCTCGGCCCCCTGGAGGTCGAGCGTCTCGTCACCTTCCCGGTGGAGAATGCCATGGCGGGCGCGCCGGGCCTCGCCAATGTGCGCTCCACGTCCCGGGCCGGGGTCTCGGCGGTCTACGCGACCTTCGACGAATCCGTATCGGTGACCGAGGCCCGGGCCGAGGTGTTCCAGCGCCTGCCGCAGGCCAAGAGCCTGATGCCGGCCGGCGTCGGAGACCCGCAGATGGGCCCGATGGCGACGGGCCTGGGCGAGATCTACCAGTTCGAGCTGCGCGGGCCGGCCTACACGCCGATGCAGCTCAAGCGCATCCTGCAATGGACGATTGCCCCGAAGCTCAAGCTGACGCCGGGCATCGCCGATGTGAACATCTACGGCGGCCAGATGCCGACCTACGAGGCCCGCATCTCCGCCGATGCCCTGCGCCGTTACGGGGTCACCCTCGCCCAGGTCTACACGGCGCTCGCCGACAACAATGCCGCGCGCGGCGGCGCCTATCTGGAGCACAACGATCAGCAGGAGGTGATCCGCGGCCTCGGCCTCGCCAAGGGCCCGCAGGACATCGCCGACGTCGTGGTGGCGACCGGCCCCGGCGGCGTCCCGGTCACGCTCGCGACGCTCGGAACCGTGCAGGAGGCGCCCAAGGTCCGGCTCGGCGCCGTCACCCACGACGCCGCGGGCGAGACGGTCGTGGGCATCGCCCTCATGCGCTACGGCGAGAATGCCAGCGCGGTGGTCGAGCGGGTCAAGAAGACCATCGACGACCTGCGCCCGCAACTGCCGCCCGGGGTGGCGATCGTCCCCTATTACGACCGCAGCGCCCTCGTGGATCGCACGATCCATACGGTCGCGCACAACCTCCTTGAGGGGGCGGTGCTGGTGATCGTGGTCCTGCTGCTGCTGCTGGGCAACCTGCGGGCCGGCCTGATCGTCGCCGTCGCGATCCCGCTCGCGATGCTGATGGCGTTCGCCGGCATGCGCCTGCTCGGCCTGTCGGGCAACCTGATGAGCCTCGGCGCCATCGATTTCGGTCTGATCGTCGACGGCGCCGTGGTGATGATCGAGAACGTGCTGCGCGCGCGCGGGGAGCATCCGGACCGGCCGGCCACCGAGGTGGTCCGGGACGCCACCGCCGCCGTGGCGCGGCCGGTGATCTTCGCGGTGGCGATCATCATCCTCGTCTACGTGCCGATCCTCGCGCTGCAGGGCGTGGCCGGCAAGATGTTCGTGCCGATGGCGCTGACCGTGATCCTCGCGCTCGCCGGCGCTCTGGTCGTCACCCTCACGCTGATGCCGGCCCTGGCCGCCCTCTTCCTTGCCGGTCGCGGCATCGGCGAGCGCGAGACGCGCCTCGTTCGGGGGATGCGCGCCGCCTACAGGCCGCTGCTGCGCGGCGCCGAGCGGCACGTGGTCCTGACCGTCGGGGTGGCGCTCGCGCTCTTCGCCGGCTCCTGCGTGCTGGCCACGCGCCTCGGCGGCGAGTTCCTGCCGAAGCTGTCGGAGGGCGCGATCGTCGTCACCTCGGAGAAGCTGCCGGGCATCGCCCTCGACGCGTCGCTGGCCACGGTCGGCCGGATCGAGCGGGTCCTGAAATCCTTCCCCGAGGTGAAGCGGGTGGTCTCCCTCACCGGCAGCGCCGAGATCCCCACCGACCCGATGGGCGTCGAATCGACCGACAGCTTCATCACCCTCGCCGACCCCGCCACCTGGACCACCGCGGCGACGCAGGACGGCCTCGTGGCCGCCTTCGACACGCGGCTGAAGGAGGAGGTGCCCGGTGTCGCCTACAGCTTCTCGCAGCCGATCCAGATGCGCATGGACGACCTGCTGGAGGGCGTGCGCGGCGACGTCGCGATCAGCCTGTACGGCGACGACCTCAAGGTCCTGAAGGACACGGCCGATGCCATCGTGCGGACGGTGTCGGGGGTCGAGGGCGCGGCGGACGTGAAGGCCGAGGCGCAGGCCGGCATGCCGGCGCTCTCGATCCAGGTCGACCGGGCCCGGGCCGCCCGTTACGGCATCACCGTGTCCGACGTGCTCGACGTCGTCGAGAGCATCGGCGGCCGCACCGCCGGCATGGTCTACGGGGACGACAACTCGATCACCGACATCGTGGTGCGCCTGGATCCCGCCGACCGCGGCGACATCGAGCGCATCCGTGCCCTGCCGGTCGGCCGCTCCGGCCAGGATGCGGGTCGAGAGGCCGGCAGCCGGATGATGGTGCCGCTGGCGATGGTCCCCAGCGTGGAGGTCGCGACGGGACCGGCGCAGATCAGCGGGGAGCGGCTG
>NZ_BACT01000331.1:0-5052 GCF_000333255.1 Methylobacterium sp. B1
TCTAGAGTCCGAAGTCGCGCCGCAGGGACGTCCGCATGGTGACCTCAGGCTTGCGCGTAGCCGCGCGACAGGCGGCCCACGAGGTTGAGGAGCGTCACGCAGGCCAGCACCGCCACGAGGAAGACGATCGCGATCGCCGCCGCGAAAGGCCAGTTGTTGAGCGAAGAGGCCTGCTGGTACAGGTACATGGGCATGAACAGCATCTGCCCGCCGCCGATCAGCGACTGGGTGATGAAGGCCGTGATCGCCGCCGCGAAGGTGAGCAGGCAGCCCGCCACGATGCCGGGCAGGCAGAGCGGCAGGGTCACCCGGAGGAAGGTGCGCCACGCCCCCGCCCCCAGAGCCGCCGAGGCGTCGGCGAGGTTCGGGTCGATCCGCGACAGGGCGGTCACCAGCGGCAGGACCATCAGGGGCATCTGCACCTGCGCCAGCGCCAGGACGAGGCCGCCCTCGGTGTAGAGCAGCTTCAGGGGCGTGTCGGTGAGGCCGAGGCCGAGGAGGGCGGCGTTGACGATGCCCTGGCGCCCGAGGATCACGATCCACGCGAAGGTCCGCACCACCACGCTCGTGAGCAGCGGCAGCAGCACGATCAGGGTCAGCAGGCCGCGCAGCCGGCCGGGCGCCCAGGTCAGGAGCAGCGCCAGCGGCAGGCCGAGCAGCAGGGTCAGCGCCGTGACCTCGACGCCGAGCCACAGGGTCGCGCCGAGCACCCGCAGGGAGAACGGGTCGAGCAGGAACCGGGCGTACTGGTCGAGGCCGAACCGGGTCATGCCCGGATCGGCGTAGAAGCTCACCAGCAGCAGCAGCGCCAGCGGCGCCAGGAAGAAGACCAGGAAGAACGCCCCGAGGGGCAGGGCGAGGCGGATGTCGTAGGCCGCCGTCCAGGCGCGGACCGGGCGGCCTGGCGCCGCGACCGGGCCCGCCGTCGCCATGGCCGGGCCGGCGGTCACACCCGGATCTCGCGGTTGAAGCGCTCGATCCAGGCCGACCGGCTGCGGTTGATCGCGGCCCAGTCCTGGAAGACCGACTTGCGCTTCAGTTCGTCCGCGTCCTTGGCCAGCACCTTCGCGATCGCGCCCTCGATCGCGACCTTCCGGTTGGTCGGCACGATCAGGTAGGGGCTCTGCATCAGCTTGGCCTGCACCTCCGGCGAGAGGGCGGCCTCGATCAGCTTGAAGGCCAGCTCCTTCACCGGCGTGTTCTTGACGATGTGGATCGTCGTCTTGAAGGCGATGATGCCCTCCTTCGGAATCGCGAACTCCACCGGCACGCCCCGGGCCTTCAGGATCTGGATCGCGTTGAAATTGCCCGGCCCGATGTCGACCTGCTCCTGCTGGTAGAGGGCCGCCAGGGCGCCCGGGTTGGCCGCGACGGCGGCGAGGTTCGGCTTGAGCGCCTCCAGCGCCTTGAAGCCCGGCTCGACATCGGTCTCCGAGCCGCCGTGCATCCGGGCGATCTCCACGAGGAAGCCGGTGCCGAGCGTCGAGTTCAGGTTGGTGATGCCGACCCGGCCCTTGTACTCGGGCTTCCACAGGTCGGCCCAGGAGGTCGGCGGCGTCTTCACCTTCTCGGGGTTGTAGGTCAGGCCGACGATCTGGAAGAACGGCGCCGGGCCCATCGGCTCCTGCGCGTCGGCGATCAGGTCGCCGTAATGGGCCGACTGGGCCACCGGATAGGGCTCGACGAGGTCCTGGGCGATGGCCGTGAGGGCGGGGCCCGGATCGTGCAGCATCACGTCGATCGGCGGGTTGGCGCGAGCGGCCTGGACCTTGGCGATCTGGTCGACCGAGAGCATCGGATCGAGGATGACGTCGCCCCCCGAGCTCTTGCGGAAGGCCGGCACCAGCACGGCCCGGTGCGCCTCCTCCCAGCTGCCCGTGAAGGTCGCGAAGACGAGCTTGCGCGCCTGCGCGCGGGACAGGCCCGGGAAGGCCTGCGCGGCGCCGAGGGTCAGGGCGCCGGCGAGGAGGCTGCGGCGGTGCAGGGTCATGGTCGGCTCTCCTGGCTCGGACTCGGGCGGCTCGGCTTCAGTGGCGGGAATCGGGGAAGACGCTGACCCGCTCGGGCGCGGTCGGCGACAGGCGCACGCGGGTGCCGGGCGGCCGGGGCCGGGCGCCCGCGGCCCGGGCCTCGGCGGTCTTCAGGCGGGCGCCGCCGTCGAGGCGGATCTCGTGGACCAGGGTGGCGCCGAGCGGCAGGCCGATCTCGACCACGCCGTCGAGCCCCTCCCCTCCGGTTGCGAAGGCGACGTGCTCTGGCCGCAGGCAGGCGGCCACCCGCGTCCCGTCCGGCAAGGCCGTGACGGTGGGCAGAAGGCCGCCGGTCTCCAGGGCCACCACGCGGGTGCCCCCCGGCCCGGTCGCGAGCCGGCCGTGCAGGACGTTGGCCGTGCCCACGAAGGTGTTGACGAACAGCGTCTCGGGGCGGTCGTAGACGTCGGTGGGCGGTGCGAACTGCTCCAGGCGGCCGGCATTGAGCACGGCGACCCGGTCGGCCATCGACAGGGCCTCCTCTTGGTCGTGCGTGACGATCAGCGTGGTGGTGCCGGCGCTGCGCTGGATGCGCTTGATCTCGATCTGCATGTCGAGGCGCAGGTTCTTGTCGAGGGCCGCGAAGGGCTCGTCGAGGAGCAGGATCGAGGGGCGCACGGCGAGCGCCCGGGCCAGCGCCACCCGCTGCTGCTGGCCGCCCGACATCTCCCGCGGGTAGCGCCCGGCGAGGTGCTCCAGCCGCACCAGCGCCAGCATCTCGGCCACCCGTGCCTTCTGCTCGGCCCGCCCGACCCCCCGGGCCGCGAGGCCGTAGGCGACGTTGTCGGCGACGCTCATGTGGGGAAACAGGGCGTAGTTCTGGAACACGATGCCGACGGTGCGGCGGTTCGGCGGCAGGTGGTCGACCGCCTGGCCGCCGATGATGACGCGCCCCTCCGTCGGCTTCAGGAAGCCCGCCACCGCCCGCAGCAGGGTGGTCTTGCCGCAGCCCGAGGGCCCGAGCAGCGCCACGAGCTCGCCGCCCTTGATGTCGAGGGTCACGGTGTCGACGGCGAGCGCCGTCCCGTAGCGCTGGGTGATCCCGTCGAGGATCAGGGTGGTTCCGGCTCCGGCGCTCACGGACGGCCCTCCCCGTCCGCCGCGAAGGCGCGGCCATGGGCGGCGAGATGCGCGGTCGGGCAGCCGGCGAGGTCCAGGCCCTTCCACAGGGTGACGGCCACCGAATCGATCACCGGCACGCCGAGTTCGGCCTCCAGATCCGGAGCGAGGACGGCGCCCGCGAGATTCGTGCAGACGATCGCCACCGCGTCGACGCCCTCGGCCGCCACCGCCCGGACCATGCCGGCGATGGCCTCGGGACCGGCCTCGGCGAAGGCGAAATTCTCCGACAGGCCGAGATGGCGCTCGGCGCCGCAGTCGAATCCGGCCGCGCCCCAGTTGGCCTGGATCCGGCGCTGGACGTCGCCGGTATAGGGCGTGACGAGGCCGATCCGCCGGAAGCCCCGGGCGCGGAACAGGTCGCGGAAGGCAAGCGCGGCGGTGGAGGCCGGGCGTCCGGTCCGGTCGGTGATCGCGGCGCCGAGGCGCTCGTCCGCGTCGAAGCCGAGCCACGCGCCGGAGGTGCCGTTCCACAGGATCGCGGCGACCCGGGCGTCGGCGAGCAGGTCGGCCGCGCTCAGGATCGGCTCGGGGTCGAACTGGTCCAGCGCCGCCGCCGACAGGCCGATCTCCGTCACGCGGAAGCGGGCGAAATGGGCGCTCACACCCGCGCAGCCGGCCAGCAGATGGGCGGTGGCCGGCTCGAGGACGCTGTTCGACGAGGGCGTCAGCATGCCCAGGCGCGTCGTGCGGTTCGGTCGTTCCATCGCATCCTTCCCCGACACGCGGAGCATCCGACAGGCCGGGACGAGCGACAAGGTATTTTCTGCATGCTGCATGCAATTTGCGCAAATGCATGATATGGCAGCGCAAGTGGCCGAAAAATGGATCATCGATCGGGCGGCCGCACGCGCTAGGCTGGCGCGGTGAAGCGGGAGGATCGATGGACGTCGTCGCACGAGGCCGGGGCCGGCCCCGCAAGGCCCTGATCGTCCCCGCCGCGCAGGTGCACAGGATCGGACTGCACGAGCAGGCGGCGGCCCGGCTCAAGGACATGATCGTCCGCGGCGTGTTGCCGGCGGGCGCGACCCTCGTGGAGACGGACCTTTCCGTCGCGCTCGGGGTCTCCCGGACCCCGCTGCGGGAAGCCCTCAAGCTCCTGGCCGCGGAGGGGCTGGTCGACCTGCACCCGAATCGCAGCGCGCGCGTCCCGGACTGGACGCCGGAAGAGATCCTCGAACTGTTCGAGGCCTTGGCCGGCATCGAGCGGCTCACCGCGGAACTCGCCGCGCCGCGGATCTCCGAGGCCCTGATGGACGACCTGCGCGGCAAGCAGGCTCAGCTCGACCGCATGCACCGGGACCAGGCGCTCGACGCCTATTTCGCCCTCAACCAGGAGATCCACCGGACGATCGTCACGGCCGCCCACAACCGTCCGCTGGCGGAGGCCCACGCGCCGCTCCAGGCCCGGGCTCAGTGGGCGCGCCTGCGCGCGCTCTCCAGCGGCAGCCGCTGGGCGGAATCCGCCCGGGAGCACCGGGATCTGTTCGAGGCCCTCGCCGGGCGGGACGCCGCCGAGGCCGGGGCCATCGCCCATCGCCACGTGCTGCGGACCGGCGTGGTGATCGCCGAGACGCTCCACGCCCGGCGCGCGGCCCCCGCCGCCCGGTAAGGAAACGTTAACCCTGTCGGCGCATCGGTGGGCCACCAGCCGGACGCAGGCCTTCCACGCCCCTCCGATCCGCCCCTCAACACGGGTGGGCGTGGAAGCCTCGTCCGGCGCGGGCCGTCAGGCGTCGTCGAACGCGATCCCGAGTTCGGTTTCCTGACGCCACGTGACGCGAACCGGCCGACGCTGACCGTTGATCCCGTAGGACAGCACGAAGGCGTCGGGAACGCCGATCACGCTGACGACGCGCAGGCGGGCGCCGCCGTCCGAGATGTTGCGGATCGTGCAGTCGAT
>NZ_BACT01000330.1:0-1916 GCF_000333255.1 Methylobacterium sp. B1
CAGGCGCACGGCGCCGCCCGCCGCGTGCCGCGCGAGGGCCGCCGCCACGGCCGCTTCGGCCCGCGCCCGGAGATCCGGTGCGGCCTCGCGGACGAGGTGGGAGCTGGGGCCGAGTTTCAGGGAGACGTGGGTGGCCGCCGCGGTCGCCGCCGTGTCGGTCTCGCCCTGACCGACGACGATGTCCCGGTCGAGCGCGTCGCAGGTCACGCCGGCGAACCCGGCGGCGCGCAGGAGCGCGACCAGCGGGTCGGGGTCGGCGAAGCGGAAGGGTCCCGGCGTGTCGGGCTGCGGCGGAGGCGGGGGCTCCGGCAGGAGCGGCAGCACCGCCTCGCGCGGCACGCTCACCCAGTGATTCTCGGGCAAGGTCCGCCAGCACAGGAAGGTCAGCCGGCCGCCCGGCTTGAGCATCCGGCGAATGTTGGCGAAAGCGCCGGCGGAATCCGGGAAGAACATCACGCCGAAGCGCGACAGGATCCCGTCGAAAGGACCGAGATCCGCCGTCCCGACATCCGCCTCCACGAACCGGATCGGGGCGGTGCGTGCAACCTCCGCGGCGGCGCGGTCCCGCGCCACGGCGAGCAGCGGCGCCGAGATGTCGGCCCCCGTGACGCCGCCGCCGGGCCCGACCCTGCGGGCGGCCTCCAGGGTCGTGGCCCCCGCGCCGCAGCCGATATCGAGCACCGTGTCGCCGGCAGCGAGGGGCGTGCGGGCGAACAGCGCCTCCGTCAGCGGGAGGAACATCGCGTCGAGGACGGCCTGATTGCGCGCCCAGCGCGTGCCGACCTCGCCGTTCCAGTATTCGGTCTGGGTGATGCCGCCCGCCATGCTCCCTCCGTCAGACCGTGGTCGTGGCCACGGACAGCTCGGGCTTGTGGTTCAGGGTCTGGAACACCACGCAGTAGCGCTCGGTCAGCTTCAGGAGCTGCGCCAGCTTGTCCTCCGGCGCGTCGGTATCGAGTTCGAAGAACAGGCGGATGCTGCGGAAGCCCACCGGCGCCTCCTTGTCGACCCCGAGGGTGCCGCGGAAATCGAGGTCGCCCTCGGCGCTGACCGTGCCGGCGCGCAGCGGGATCTCCAGGGCTGTGGCCACGGCCTTGAGCGTCACCCCCGCGCAGGCGACCAGCGCCTCCAGCAGCATGTCGCCCGAGCACAGCTCCGCCCCCGAACCGCCCGTCGCCGGATGGAGCCCGGCCTCCGCGATGGCGCGGCCCGTCTCGACCTTGCAGGCGATCTTGGTGTCGTCCAGCGTGCCCCTGGCCTTCAGGGTGATGACCGCCGCGTCCGGTGCGGTGCGGTACTTGTCCTTGATCGGAGCCTGGAGGGCTCGCAGCGTGGTGGCGTCCATGGCGTCGTCCTCTCGATTCCGGATCTGACCCGCTTCTCGGCGGCGGGCCGGCCGGAGCGTTCCGGCTCCGTCAGGCGCCCGGTATAGGTGCGCGCCATGCGGACGGGAAGCGGTTCTCAGGCGCGCCCGGTGAGGACGGTCATCGCTTCCGCGAGGGCGTCGACCTGGGCCTCGTCGTGGGCGGCCGAGAAGGCCACCCGCAGCCGCGCGGTCCCGGCCGGCACGGTCGGCGGGCGGATCGCCACCACCAGGAATCCCGAGGCCTCCAGCGCGGCCGAGATGTCGAGCGCCGCCTGCGCCTCGCCGACCAGGACCGGCACGACGGCGCTCTCGGCCTCCGGCAGGCCCAGACGGGCGGTGAAGCGCCGGGCGAGGGTCAGTGGTCGGGCACGCCGGTCGGGCTCCGCCTCCAGGATCGTCAGCGCCTCCAGGGCGGCGGCGGCCGAGGCCGGAGGCAGGCCGGTGGTGTAGACGAAGCTGCGGGCGCGGCTCGTCATCAGGTCGATGACCGGGCGCGAGGCGCAGAGATAGCCGCCATACGAGCCGAGCGCCTCGACAGGGGCCCATTGCC
>NZ_BACT01000329.1:0-8585 GCF_000333255.1 Methylobacterium sp. B1
TGCCGAGGGCAGCCGCCCGGTCGGCGGCTTCACCGAGGTTCGGTGAGCGCAGAAAGCTCACGATTCCCGACGCGTTCGGCCGCGTCTCCATGTACGCCGGCGCCCCGGGCAGCCGCGCGGTCCGGTTCGTCCGACGGCTGTGGCGCAAGACTTCGATCGCCGGCCTTGCCGTCTACGCCCTGGCGCTGGGCGCCCTCCTGGGCCTCGCCAGCGCCGACTGGGCGACGAGCGGCGGCTATCCGTTCGGGGGCGTTCAGGTCGGTGCCTGGACCGCTTGGCCGCGGGCCGGCGCGGCGAATGCGGATCCTTACACCCGCGCCGTCAATGCCCGCCGGGGAGAGATCCCTCTGGCGGTCGGTGAGGGCCTGCTCCTGACGGCGGCGGTCGACGATGCCGGACAGGCGCTCGACGCCACCTGCACCTACCGGATCGGCGGCGCGACGCCGCCCGCCCGCGCTTGGACGATCACGGTGGCCGGCCGCGGCCCGCGCGATCCCGGCCGTGCGCCCCTGCGCGAGGGCTTCACCTCCACCGAGGTGCTGCGCGCGCCCGACGGGTGGTTCTCGATCGTGCTCGCGCCGGATGTGCAGCCCGGGAACTGGCTCCCGAGCCCGCGGGCGACCGGTCCGGTCCGGCTGGCGCTGCGCCTCTACGATACGCCGGTGGCCGCCAGCGTCGGGTCCCTCGACCGGAGTTCCGTGCCGGCCGTCACTCGCCTCGGATGCGCCTCGTGAGCCTGCGCTTCGTCTACGCCACGCTGATCGGCCTCGTGCTCGCCGGGATCGTCCACATCGCGGCGGTCCTGGCGATCCCTGCCCTCTCGGAAGCCGACGCCGTCTCGCGCGCCCGCACCAGCGAGAACCTGGACCATCCGCAGTCGATCTACACGGTCGCCACCGGTGACGACCCCTCCCCGCCCGAGGCATGGCTGCCGATCCCGGATCCGGCGGTGGCGGTGGGCGTCTGCGCCTACAACCTCGCGGACGGGCCCATGCGCGTCTCCGCCCGCACCGGTCCCCTGTCCCTGTCGCTCGCCGCGCATGCCCGCCGCGGGGCCTTCTACGCGGTGACCGACCAGGCCGCGGTCCGTGGCGCCCTCGACCTCGTCATCCTGACCCGCGCCCAGTACGACGAGGCGCTTGCGGACGACGACGAGAACGATCCGAGCCGCGACGTGCGCATCGTCGCGCCCGACACGCGCGGCTTCGTGGTGGTGCGGGTGATCGCCGGTCTCCCGAGTCAGCGTCCCGCCGCGAATGCCGCGGTCCAGGCCGTCTCCTGCACCACCGACACGTCGACGGACGATGCGCCGACGGGCAAGGACGCGCCCGGCAAGGACGCGCCCGGCAAGGACGCGCCCGGCAAGGATGGGCCCGGCAAGGGGACGGGGCGCTAGCGGGGCCGTCGAACGGGCTGGCTGCGTCGATCGACGTGCGGCGGGCCTCAGCCACCTTCGTCCGTTCGGGGATCCGCGGATCGTCCGCGTCTCCAGCACTGGGCGATCGGCCGGATGGACCTGCCCCTCTCCCTGACCCACGATCCGGACACGCGCGGGCCTGCAGGTCGGCCACGCGGCCGATGTCGCGGCGGCACGGGCGCTGTCGTCGTCAGGATGGGGCGCGACCGCAGTCTCGGTCGTTCAATACTTGACCACCAGCGGCTCCGCCTGCGCGACCGGCACCGGGGGCGGCAGCGGAGCCGGTCCGAGGCCGCAGCGGGCCGCGGCATCCGGCGGGAGGAGCGGGTCGAGCAAGTTGCGGCGGGCGGCCAGCATCATGATGGACCGCTCGGCCGAGACCGATTCCGGTGCCGGCGCCGCGGCGAACAGGTGTTCCAGGGCGAAGCGGTAGCGCGCGAGCCGTAGGCCGGCCTCGAAGCGCACCCAGGCGATCAGGCAGCGATTCTCGGCGACCCGCTGGGCGGCCTCCAGCACGTCGGCGTTGTCGAGGGTCTTGGCGAAGGGCAGGCTGCGCAGACGCGCGGCATCGGCGTCGATGACGCGGGCGGCCAGCGCCACGAAGATCGGGATCAGCCGGGCATCGGCCGTGGCGTCGTCGCCGAGCTTCCGGTAGCGGGAGACCGGGGAGCGGGACGGCTCCGCCGTGAGGGCCTCGTAATAGGAACCGACTTCCTCGTAGCGCCAGGTCGGCGGGAGCACGTGGGCGCTGGCGAGGCCGAGCACCGCGTCCTGAAAGGCGGTGAAGCTGCTGGCGGGCTGGACGAATCGCCATGCGCGGTCGCGCAGGGCCTGCTCGTCGTCGGTGAGGCCGGATTCGAGCAGCAGGCGCCCGCGGTCTCGGGTGCTGAAGCTGCCTGTCGTATCGATGAGCCCGTTCCAGACCCCCGTACGCGGTCGGCCGAAATCGCCGCTCTGGGTGCAGGCTGCGAGCACGGCCAGTGCAGCGCCGACGGGGCCGAGGCGCATCGCTCGGCGGGCGCGGCCGAACGGCCGGCGATCCGGGGCTGACATGGGAGAACCGTCTGTGGCGGCGTGCGGCCGATGTGACATGGACCGCGACGTCCTCAGGACGCGAGGCGCTCGTAGCGCACGCCGAGGAACAGGAGGATCTCGCCGCGCCGCTCGCCGGAGCGCGGAATGCGGGAACTCCGACGCGCCTCTGCGCCCGGAAAGGGAATCAGGTCCGCGGACGCGGCCGGCGCAACTCTGCGGGACAGATCGGCGGCCGACTTCGACGAGCGGATTTCGCCGGTCTCCTGCGGCTTGAAAAGGGTCATGGTCTCCGGCTCCTGTCGGCGGTCCGAGCATCTGGCCCGGGCCCTTCGGAGGGCGTCGGCAAGGGCTACCGAAACAATCCAGCACGACGTGGTTAACGGAGTCTTTCCAGGCATCGGCGCCCGAAGAGCGCTCTGATGGGAGTTGGCGCGCGACTTGCGTGGCCTTCCGTGCCCATGGCGGGCGTTTCCTCCCTTCGACTTGAGGCCCCGTCCGATCCCGGACGGGGCCTTCTTATGTGGAGCGTCGTGTCTTGTCGGACGCCGCCGCCGTGCGACCCGCGAGCCACACCGCGGCGAAGCGTGGTCGCGACGTTCCTGCGCGGAACCCCTCGGGACCTCCAACGCTTGCCTACCGCCCGGCCCGACCGATATGCCGGACGCGGGCGATTGCGGGACCGCCGCGTCGGTTCTCCGCCCGAGCGAGATTGAGGACACCGCTGAATGCGACTGGTTCCGGAACGATCCCTGCGCGCCGCCCGCCGCCGCGGGTTGGCTACTGCGGCGCTGGCGCTGTTCGCGCTGACGGCTGGCCCCGCCTATGCCCAGCGCGAGGACCAAGGCCTGCAGCTTGGCTGCGCGAACGACTATTTCCGCCTCTGCGCGGGCGTCGACCCGAACAGCCAGGACGCGGATCGCTGCATGATGCGCAACCGCAAGCGCCTGTCTCCCGAATGCCGGTCGGCGATCGGCGACTACGACAAGCGCACGGGCAGCAAGTCTCTGTCCGACGATTGAGATTGCCGCATCCGGTTGTGATGTCCGCCGTTGGCGAGGGGCGTTTGGTATGAGCCTGACCGTCGCGGTTCAGATGGACCCGATCCAGAATATCCGGATCGCGGGTGACACGACCTTTGCCCTGCTGCTGGAGGCCCAGCGGCGGGGGCATACGCTCGTCTACTACACGCCGGACCGGCTCTCGATGCAGGGCCGGCGCGTGACCGCGCGGGTCGAACGTCTGACCGTGCAGGACGTCGAAGGCGCGCATTACACCCTGGCGCCACCGGAGCGGCTCGACCTGGCCGAGGCGGACGTGGTGCTGATGCGCCAGGATCCGCCCTTCGACATGGCCTACATCACGGCCACCCACATGCTCGAGCGGATCCATCCGGAGACCCTCGTGGTCAACGATCCCTTCGAGGTGCGCAACGCGCCCGAGAAGCTGTTCGTCCTCGATTTTCCCGAGTTGATGCCGCCGACCCTGATCAGCCGCGACAAGGCGGAGATCGAGGCCTTCCGGCTGGAGCACGGGACGGTGGCGATGAAGCCGCTGCACGGGCATGGCGGCGCGGCCGTGTTCAAGGTCACCGAGAAGGACCCGAATTTCGGCTCGATGTTCGACCTGTTCGCCACGACCTTCCGGGAGGCCTGGGTGGTGCAGCGTTACCTCGACCGGGTCACGGAGGGTGACAAGCGCATCATCCTGGTCGACGGCGTCCCCATGGGCGCGGTCAACCGCGTCCCGGCGGCCAACGACATCCGCTCCAACATGGTCCGCGGCGGGGCCGCCTCCGCCTCCGAGCTGACCGACCGCGAGCGCGAGATCTGCGCCACGATCGGGCCCGAGCTGGCGCGGCGGGGCCTGATCCTGGTGGGGATCGACGTGATCGACGGGCACCTCACCGAGATCAACGTCACCTCGCCCACCGGCATCCGGGCGATCCAGCGGCTCGGGGGCCCCGACCTGTCCGTCGCCGTCTGGGATGCGATCGAGGCCCGGATCGCGGCACGCAAGGGCGTGTGACGGCGCGCGGCCTCAGGTCTCCGCGCGCGGCGTCGCGCTGAGTTCGGCCCAGTCGAACTCCTCCTCCAGCAGGAAATAGGCGTCGTCGCCGATCCGGCCCTGGCGGCGCAGGGCGAGCACCGCGTCGCGGGCGGCCTCGACGGCTTGGCGCCGGGCGGCGTCCGCCGGCAGGCTCTCCGGCGCCAAACCCTCGTCGTGCGCCTCCGCCTCCGCGAGGGCCGCGCGGAACTCGGCGCGCAGCGCGTCGGTCGCCGGCGCGTCCTCCGCATCCGCGAGGCTGTCGAGGGCGGCCTTGTAGGCCGCCGCCCGGGCCCGGCCCGTCTCACGCCCCACGGGGTCGTCGTCCTCGAGCCGTAGATGGGCGAGCAGCGGCCGCAGGGTCAGGCCCTGAACGATCAGGGTTCCGAGCACCGTGACGAAGGCGGCGACGACCACGAGATCCCGGTGGGGAAATTGGGCAGGCAGCGCCAGGGCGGCCGCCACGGTGACGATCCCGCGCATGCCCGCCCAGGACAGGGCGATGCCCGGCCCCAGCCGCGCCGGAACTCCGGCCTGGCGGAGGCCGAATTCGCGGATCCCGGTGGTCGGCAGGACCCAGGCGAGGCGGGTCACCACCACGGTGGCGAAGGTCGCGCCCGCGAGGATCAGGGCCTGCCACGCATCCGCGCCGCTCAGCCGCTCCCGGATCGGGTCGATCTGGATGCCGATCAGCACGAAGGCCAGGACGTTGAGCACGAACACCGCCGTGTCCCAGACGGCGTAGGAGATCACCCGGGCCCGGGGCGCGGTGACGCCGGGGGCCCGGCGGGCGACCGTCACCGCGAAGGTCACGATGGTCAGGACCCCCGACAGCTCGAGCCGCTCCGCGGCAAGCCAGATCCCGAAGGCGGCGACGAACTGCATCACGATCGCGCTCGCCGGGTCGGTCACGCGCCGGGTCACGGCCACGAACAGCAGGCCGAGGCAGGGGCCGACGACGAGGCTCGCGACGACGCCCAGGAGGAACGCCGGCGCCACCTCCGCCGGGTGGAAGGTGCCGGCCATCGCGGCCGTCACGCCGAGCCGGTAGATCAGCAGCGAGGCCGCGTCGTTGAGCAGGCTCTCGCCGCGCAGGATCGTGGCGAGCCGGTGCGGCATCGGCGCGTGCTTGAGCACCGCCAGTGCCGCCACGGCGTCGGGCGGCGCGACCACGGCACCGAGCACGATGCAGGCGGAGAGCGGCATGTCCGGGACCACGAGCCGCGCCACGACCGCGACGGCGAGCGTGGTCACCGCCACCGCCCCGACCGCGAGCCCGGCCACCGCGCGCCAGTTCTCCTTCAGATCCCGCACGGAGGCGTCGAAGCCGGCATCGAGCAGGACCGGAGCCAGGAACAGCGCGAGCGCCAGTTCGGGATCGAGCCGCAGGTTCGGGACGCCGGGGACGAAGGCGAGGCCGACACCGCCCAGCGCCAGGAAGGCCGGATATGGCGCCCCGAGCCGACGTGCGACACCGGCCAGTAGGACGGCGCCGAACAGGACGCCGACGACCCACTCGAAGACTAACATGCTGCTGAAAGAGGCGGAGCCCCGGGACCGTTCCGGGGCCCACGGTCGCAGGCCGGCTCAGTACTGCACGGTGGCGCGTACCCCAAGCACCGTCGCGTTGCGCAGCCGGCGGCCGTCCGGACCGGCGATGCCGGCGCCCGGCCGGATGACGTATTGCGCGTCGGGCTGAACCGTGAAGCCCGGCACGACCACGGCCTGATAGGTCGCCTCGATCACCGCCTCGGCGCGGCGGCGGGGCATCGGCATGCCCGAGTAGAGGATCGTGTCCCGGTCGGCCCGCTGGGCCTCGTCGCTGATGCGCGCGTAGGCGACGCTGAGGCCGATCGTGTCGTCGTCGCGCCCGTCGAACAGGCCCTTATAGGCCAGCCCGGTATCCAGGTAGGCGTCGATCAGGCTGGAGCGGGTGGGCGACCACGCGGCGCGCACGAAGAAGCCGAGGCCCTCGTCGTCCTTGCCGGATTCCCGGTAAAGGGTCTGGTCGTAGATCGCGTAGAGGCCGGCATTGCCGCGCACCGGCCGGCCGATCCCGGTGGCGTTCGGGTCGGCGAGCGGCACGCCGGTGATGTCGAAGCGCAGGCTGTCGAACCGGCCGAAATGCTGCCAGCCGCCCAGGGTGATGTCGCCGGGCAGGCCCCGGGAACCGGGCGCGATGTTGTACGCGTAGGTGGCCTCGGCGATGATCAGGGCCGGATCGCGCAGGCGGAAATTGGTGCCCGTCCGGTCGAGGCGCTGCGCCTCCGGATCGTCACCCGGACGATTCGCACCGGCCGGATCACCGTCGTAGAGCCCGACCTGCAGGGAGAAGCCGTTGCCCGGCACGTATTTGGCCCGGATCGCCGGGGCTGCGAGCGGGTAGGCCGGCCCGCCGCTCGGCAGGTCGAGCCCGGTGATGACCGGCCAGCCGAAGGTCGAGTTCACGAACAGCGTCGCGGTCTGGCTGACGAAGAACTCGGTGTCGGCAGCCTGCTGCCCGATCCGGATCCCGAGCTGGCCGTCCATCAGGCTCTGGTCGAACCAGAGCACGTAGAGCCGCGTGGACGGCAGCGCCTCGATGACGCTCGTGGTCAGCAGGTTGCCGACATAGTAGCGCGACAGGCCGGTGCCGTGGATGAAGTAGGCGTTGGCATGGACCGTGGCGCCTTGCCAGCCCGCCAGCCGGTCGAGGTCGAGGTTGAGGCGCAGGTTGAGGCGATCCTCGACGATCGCACCCTGTCGAAGGCCGCCGACCGGATTGCCGAGCACGTCGGCGATGTAGGTCAGGCTGTACGCGATGCCCCGTTCCTTCAGGACCGGGCGGATCCCGAGCGGGTCGCCGAGCGGGCCGAGAGAGGGCTCCACCGAGCGGACATAGCCGCCCGAGGCCTGGCTGGTGGTCTCCGGCTGCGAGACCGAGATGCGCGGATCGGCGCCCGCGCCCTCGTACACGGTCCGCGTCTGGGCCGCAGCGGGAAGGGTCGACAGGCCGAGGGCCAGCCAGGACATGAGTTTGCAGGACATCGGCCGCTTCTGGGCGACAGCACACGCGCAGCATAGCATGGCCCGCCGCCCGTATGCGCTTGGTCTTTGCAGGAGGCGTCGCCTCGCCTAACCCTGCGGCCGGTACACCACAGGACCGTCGATGCCCGAGACCCCCGTCTTCACGTCCGCCGCCGTCGCCGCACCCCACAGCCTCGCCGCCCAGGCCGGCCAGACCGTCCTCGCCCAGGGGGGCAACGCCATCGAGGCGATGGTGGCGATGGCCGCCTCTATCGCGGTGGTCTATCCGCACATGAACGGCATCGGCGGCGACGGGTTCTGGCTGGTGCGCGAGCGGGGCGGCCGGGTGCGGGGCATCGAGGCCTGTGGCCCGGCCGGGCGTCTCGCCACGATCCCCCGCTACCGCGAGAAGGGCTACGACGCGATCCCCGCGCGGGGACCCGACGCCATGGTCACGGTGGCGGGCGCGGTGGGCGGCTGGCGCCTCGCCCTGGAGCTGGCGCGGGCGCTCGGCGGCCGCCTGCCCCTGGAGACGCTCTTCGCCGACGCGATCGGTCAGGCCCGAGCCGGCGTCGCGATCTCGCCCTCGGAGGCACGCTACGTGCCCCAGGAACTCGACACGCTCCACGACGCGCCAAACTTTGCGGCCACCTTCTTGAAGGACGGCAAGCCCTATCCCGCCGGAGAGACCCGCGCGCTGCCCCGCCTCGCCGATACCCTGGAGCAGCTCGCTCATGCGGGGCTCGGCGACTTCTATCGCGGCGATATCGGCCGGGAGATCGCCGCCGACCTGGAGCGCCTCGGTGCGCCGGTCACCCGGGCGGATCTGGAGGCCTTCGCGGCGGTGGAGCGGGCGCCCCTGTCGATCCGGCGCCGCGACGCGACGCTCTACAACTTCCCGCCGCCGACCCAGGGGCTCGCCGCCCTGCTGATCCTCGGGATCTTCGACCGGCTGAACGTCTCCGAGCCCGAACGCACGGCCCATTATCACGGGCTGATCGAGGCGACGAAGCGGGCCTTCGCGATCCGCGACCGGGTGGTCACCGATTTCGCCCGCCTGCGGCACGACCCCGCTGCCTTCCTG
>NZ_BACT01000328.1:0-11819 GCF_000333255.1 Methylobacterium sp. B1
ATGCGACGGCACTTTCGAGGGCGGCGGCCATGCGAATCTCCTTGTTTGGATCAATTCCAATCTACAGTCTGGAATTAATCCAAACAAGGGTGCTTGCCGTGTTTTCGCCGCTCCGCGGGAGCATCCGCGACGCCGGCAGGCCGGTCGACACCGGTGGCTCAAACGTGTGGTTGTGGGCGGGGCCGATTGTCTCGTCTCGGGGGCGGGGGCTAGACCATGCCCGGTCGAATTCGATCCGGAACTGATCGGGCGGCCGTCCAGCCGCCCCACGCGTGACATGAACCTCGGCAAGCGTTTCATCCGCCATCCGTCCGTGCAGGGCCTCCTCGGCCGTTTCGCGGCCGGCTATCTGCGGCTCGTGCGACTCACCAACCGCTTCGAGATCCATGCGGGCGATGGGTCCCCGGGGGCCGCGGACGGCTGGATCGACGCGCGCAAGCCGCTGATCATCGGCATGTGGCACGGCCAGCACATCATGATGCCGCTCATGCGTCGCCCGGGCGACCGCGTGGCCACGATCATCTCGCGGAATCCGGATGGGAACATCAACACCATCGCGCTGGAACGCTTCGGCGTCCGTGTGATGCGGGCCTCCGGCGCCCGCGGCCGCAGCCGAGCCACCGATCTGCGCGCCAAGGGCGGAGCCGAAGGATTGCGGGCCATGCTGCGGGCCCTGAAGGGCGGCGAATCGGTGGCCTTCAGCGCCGACGTTCCCAAGGTCTCGCGCCGGTGCGATGCCGGGATCCTGACCCTGGCGCGCTTCTCCGGGCGGCCGATCGTCCCGGCGGCCGTGGTGACGAGCCGGCATCTGCGCTTCAACTCGTGGGACCGGGCCTGCCTGGGCCTGCCCTTCGGCCGCGGCGCGATCGTGCTGGGCGACCCGATCTATGTTCCGCGGGACAGCGACGGCGAGGCGTTCGAGACGCTGCGCCGCTTCGTCGAGGCCGAGATGAATCGGGTGCATGCCCGCGCCTACGCGCTCGTCGGGCGCGCCGACCGGGCGGCGCTCTACCGCGACCCGCTTCCCGAGCTTAGAGACGCGCCGGTGGGAGACCTCGCGTGAGGCGTCCCTCCGTCACCCTGCCGCTGCAGGCCTACCGGGCCGGCCTGCGCATCGGCGAGCCGGCGCTGACCGGCCTGCTTGCGTGGCGTGCGCAGCGCGGCAAGGAGGATCCGCGTCGGCTTCCGGAGCGGCGCGGTCTGCCGGGGCGGGCCCGGCCGGTCGGGCCGCTGGCCTGGATGCACGGCGCGAGCGTCGGCGAAGCCCTGTCGCTGATCGGGCTCGTCGAGGGCATGATCGCCCGCGGCTTCTCGGTGCTCGTGACCACGGGCACACGCGCGGCGGCCGAACTCGTCGGCGTGCGGCTGCCGCCCGGCGCGGTGCATCAGTACATGCCGCTCGACGCGCCCCGCTGGATCGGACGGTTCCTGGAGCATTGGCAGCCGGACCTCGCGGTCATCGCCGAATCGGAGATCTGGCCGAACACGATCCTGGCGCTGGACGAGCGCGAGATCCCGCTGATCCTGGTCAACGGCCGCATGTCGGAGCGCTCGTTCCGAGGCTGGGAGCGCTGCCCGCGCACCGCCAAGGCTCTGCTGACGCGGATCGCGATCTGCCTCGCGCAGACCCAGGAGGACGGCGAGCGCTTCGCCAAGCTCGGGGCGCCGCGGGTGAGCATCGCGGGGAATCTGAAGTTCGACGCGTCGGTGCCCCCGGCCGACGCGCAGCAGCTTGCCTATCTGGGGGCCATGATGGCCGGCCGGCCGGTTTGGGTCGCCGCGAGCACGCATGCCGGCGAGGAGACCATGGTCGCCTACGCGCACGCGATGCTGAAGGTGCAGTTCCCCCAGCTCCTGACCATCATCGCCCCGCGGCATCCGGCCCGGGGGGGCGAGGTGGTGGCGTGCGCCGACGCCGTCGGCCTGCGCAGCGCCCGGCGCTCCACCGGCGGGCGGCCTCACCCGTCCATCGAGGTCTACGTCGCGGATACGATCGGTGAGCTGGGCCTGTTCTACCGCCTGAGTCCCCTGGTGTTTCTCGGCGGTTCCCTGGTGCCGCGGGGCGGACAGAACCCGATCGAGCCGCTGCGCCTCGGCTCTGCGGTGCTGCACGGGCCCCACATCGAGAATTTCAGCGTGGTCTATCAGGCCCTCGACCGGGCCGGGGGCGCCCTGCCCGTGCGCGACGGCGTCGAACTGGCGGCGATCGCCGCGGAAGCTCCTCGGCGATCGGAGCCGGCTCGCCGACATGGCCCTTGAGGGGCAGCGTGCCCTGGAGCCCTTCGAGGGGGCGGTGGCGCGCACGCTCGCCGTGCTCGATCCCTTCGTGGCGCAGATGAAGCTCCAGCGCCTCGACCGGGGTAGCCGCGCGCGACCGCTCGTGCGGGCCTGATGCGGCCCCCGGCCTTCTGGGCGGCGGGGCCGGATCACCCGGCCGCGCGCGGCCTCGCCCCGTTCGCGGCGCTCTACGGGGCATTGGTGGCCCGGCGCATGGATCGTCCCGGCGCGCCGGCCGGCTGCCCGGTCCTGTGCCTGGGCAATTTCACCCTCGGCGGTGCCGGCAAGACGCCGGCCGCCCTGGCGGTCGCGGCCCTCCTCGCCGAGCTCGGCCGCAGGCCGGCCTTCCTGTCCCGCGGCTACGGGGGTCGGAACGCGGGCCCGGTACGGGTCGATCCAGACCGCCACGCCGCCGCGGAGGTCGGCGACGAGCCGCTGCTCCTCGCCCGCAGGGCGCCCGCGATCGTCTCCCGGGACCGGCCGGCGGGCGCCGCCCTCTGCCGGCAGCTTGGCGCCGACGTCATCGTCATGGATGACGGCCTGCAGAATCCGAGCCTCGTCAAGGATCTCAGCTTCGCGGTGGTCGACGGCCCCGCCGGCCTCGGCAACGGATTGCCGTTCCCGGCGGGGCCGCTGCGCGCGCCCCTCGCCCGGCAATGGCCGCATGTCGGCGGGCTGATCGTGATCGGTGACGGCGCCGGGGGCGACGCGGTCGCCCGGACGGCCGAGCGGCGCGGCCTGCCCGTCCACCGGGCGCGACTCGTGCGGGAGGCGGATGATCTGGCGGGCCGGCGCTGCCTCGCCTTCGCGGGCATCGGCCGCCCCGAAAAGTTCTTCGCGACCCTGGCGACGGCGGGCGCGGTGATCGCCGGGACGCGTCCGTTCCCGGATCATCATCCCTACCGGCCGGGAGAACTGGCTGCCCTGGCCGAGTCGGCCCGGCGCCTCGGCGCAGACCTCGTCACCACCGAGAAGGACGCCGTGCGCCTGCCGCCGGCCTTCTCGGCAGACGTGCGCGTCCTGCGCGTCCGCCTCGTGCTCGACGACGTGGACGCCCTGCGCCGGCAGATCCGCGACGCGCTCCGCGCGCCGTGACCCTCAGGGACGGCCGGTTTCCTTGAGCCGCTGCAGAATCGCCTCGGGGGAGGCATAGGCCTCCTGGCGGGCGGCGCTCCAGTAGCGCAGCCCGTCGAGCGGGATCGGCTCGCCGGTCACCGCGCAGCGCACGAAGCTGCCGGGCTTGACCACCCGCATGGTGCCGTCGCCGTACTCGACGACCGCTTCGCCGTTGTTCGCGCGCTCGTAACGACCCAGCACGTCCGCCTCCTGCTCGATGGCGCCTTCTACACGATCTGCACGCCCCGCGATGCCCGCGAGGTTCAGGTCAGCATCGACGGGGTTTCATCGCGCGCCAGCAGGGCCCGCGCCATCGCCGCATCGACATGCATGCGTTCGACCAGCGCGTCGGCGCTGGCGAACCGCTCCTCGCCGCGAATGTGTCCGACGAACTCCACGGCGATGTCCTGCCCGTAGAGATCGTCGGAGAAGTCGAAGAGATAGGTCTCCAGCAGCGGCGCGCCGTCATCGAAGGTCGGACGGCGCCCGTAGCTCGCCACGCCGTCGCGGAAGTCCCCCGACGCCAGGCGGACCCGCACCGCGTAGATGCCGTGTGCCAGCCCGCAATCGGGCAGCATCATGTTGGCGGTGGGAAAGCCGAGCTGCCGCCCGCGCTTGTCGCCGTGGCGCACCGCGCCGAGGACGAACCAGCGATAGCCGAGAAGCGCGTTGGCGCGGACGATGTCGCCGGCCGCGAGGGCGGCGCGGATCGCGCTCGACGAGACCGGCTCGGTCTCGCCGCCGAGGGCGACCGGCGCCACGATCCGGCAGCGCATCCCGGCCTCACGGCAGAGTTCGGCGAGGATCGCGGGGGTACCCTCGCGGCCGCGGCCGAAATGGAAATCGTGCCCGACGACAACGCCGGACAGGCCGAGCGCCCCCTTCAGGAAGTCGAGCACGAAGGCACGGGCGCCCGTGGCAGCCAGAGCCCCGTCGAAGCGGCGCACGATCAGGCCGTCGAGGCCCAGATGCGCGAACACGATCTCCTTGGCGGCGAGGCCGGTCAGCCGGAACATCGGCGCATCGGGCGTGAAATAGGCCCGCGGATGCGGCTCGAAGGTCAGGATCACGGCCGGTCGGCCGGCCGCACGGGCCTCGGCGCGCACGCCCTCGACGAGCACCCGATGACCGAGATGGACGCCATCGAAATTGCCGATCGCCGCCACGGCCCCGGCCAGGGCGGGTGGGACGGGCGCATCGGCGCGGCAGATCGTGAAGGGCCGCGCGGCCGTGTCGTCGCCTGGGGCCATCGGTTCGGGGTCGAATGCTCGGAAGGGTCGGATGGGATCGCCTGACATGTCCGCGAGGGGCCCGACGCGGCCGGACCCTGCCCAAAGGCGCCCGGAGGGTCAAGCGAGGCATTCCGAGGGCGCCGGGCTGCCCTCGGGGCGCGCGGCCTCGCCCCGGCCGTCCCGATTAACCGCTTCGCAATGCGCGTGCCCTATTTTCAATGCTGTGCAGCGCAGCTAAAACGCAGCGTTAGCGAAGCGTTAATCTATCCGGGAGCCGCCGCGGCTTCCCGCCGGGCAATACGGAGCAGTTGTTCGATGGCTCTCGACCTGAGCATGCCGATCCTCGTTGTCGACGATTACCAGACGATGGTCCGCATTATTCGCAATCTACTGAAGCAGCTCGGCTTCGAAGAGGTTGATGACGCGTCCGATGGGACCGAGGCGCTGGCGCGACTGAAGGGCCGCAAGTACGGGCTCGTCATCTCCGACTGGAACATGGAGCCGATGACGGGCTACGAGCTGCTGCGGCACGTGCGCGCCGACGAAAATCTTCGGACGACGCCGTTCATCATGGTGACGGCCGAATCGAAGACCGAGAACGTGATCGCGGCCAAGAAGGCCGGCGTGAACAATTACATCGTCAAGCCCTTCAACGCGGCCACGCTGAAGTCGAAGATCGAGGCGGTCTGCGGAAGCTGACCGGCTCCCCTTCTTCGTCCCCTCGCCGTCCGGGCGGTTCGCTCCTGCGCCGCCGGGCGCCGAGACGTGGCGTGGCCGGTCAGGACGGCCACAGATCCGAGGAGAAGAGCATGTCGTCAGCCGCCTCACGGCAGGCCGATCTGCGGTTTCGTGAACCGCAGACCGTGATCGCCGAGCTGATCGAGATCGCGGATTACATCGCCCATCTCCGTGAGGAGATCGGGGCGCTGCGCGCGAACGAGATGAGCCGTGACCGCATCCCCATGGCGCACGAGGAACTCGGCAGCGTTGTCGCGGCGACGGCAGGCGCCACCAACACGATCATGGAGGCCGCCGAGGCGATGCTCGGCCTGCCCGACGGACCGGGTTACCGCGAGGCCGTCGAGGAGCGCATCAACACGATCTTCGAAGCGTGCGCGTTCCAGGACATCACCGGCCAGCGGATCGCCAAGGTGGTCGAATCGCTGCGCCTGTTCGAGCAGCGCCTGGCGCGGTTCGTGGGGGCCGTGAAGGCCCGCGACGCGTCCTCCATGGATCCCGCCGAGCGCGCCCGGCGGGCCCGGGCGGAGGATCTCTTGCTGAACGGTCCGCAGGCTGTGGACGCCACGCCCTCCCAGGACGACATCGACGCGCTGTTTGCCTGAGGCGAACCTTGCCGGCGAGGCGTCGACCGCCGACCCGATAGTCGACTCGGCGGCGGCCTGCCGGTTAGATCGCCTCCCGAACCCGCCGCCGCCCGGCGGCGCCGGAAGGAGGCCTCGGCAGGAATGACGGCGCGGTTCTGGTCCGAATTGACCACCGAAGACTTGGCGCGTCGCGATATGGGGCGGGCGATCGCGGTGCTGCCGGTGGCCGCCATCGAGCAACACGGCCCGCACCTGCCGCTCGCCACCGACACCCTCATCGCCGAGGGCTACCTCGCCCGGGTGCGCGACCACGCGCCGCCCGATCTCGACGTGCTGCTGCTGCCAGTCCAGCCGGTGGGGAAGTCGGACGAGCACGATTCCTTCCCGGGTACGCTCTCCCTGGACACCGGGACGGCGCTCGCCGCCTGGACGGGAATCGGCGCGGCCGTCCACCGCGCCGGCTGCCGAAAGCTGGTGCTCGTCACGAGTCACGGCGGCAACAGCGGGCTCATCGATCTCGTGGCGGCTGAGCTGCGCGCTCGGTTCCGCATGGTGGCGGTCACGACGTCCTGGGCGCGACTCGGCTATCCCGAGGGCCTGTTCCCCGCCGACGAGATCGCCCACGGCATCCATGCCGGCGGGATCGAGACGGCGCTGATGCTGGCCCTGCGGCCTGACCTCGTCCGGGCCGACCGGATCGCCGACTTCCCGCCGCGGACGCGGGCGATGGTCCGCGACTTCACTCACCTGCGTGCCGGCCGCCCCGCCGCCTTCGCGTGGAAGGCCGGCGACCTCCATCCTTCGGGCGCCATGGGCGATGCGCGTCTCGGAACCGCCGAGGCGGGCCGTGCGGCGCTGGATTACGGCGCCCGGACCTTCCTCGCCCTCCTGCGCGACGTCGACGCCTTCGAACTCGACCCGGACGTGTAACCGCCGCCGCGGCAGCGCCGAAGGAGCCGGTACGCCGGGTCCGAACCGCCGGCGTGCGGGAGTTCCGGCCATGCGCCCTGCCCTCTTGATCGCCGCCGTCCTGTCGTGTGCCGTCCTCCCTTCGGCCGAGGCGGCGGCGCGCCCCGTCGTCGTCGAATTGTTCACCTCGCAGAGCTGCTCCTCCTGCCCGCCCGCGGAGGCGCTGATCGGCCGCCTCGCCCATGAGCCGGCGGGTGCGCAGGGCGACGTCCTGCCGCTCGCGTTCCACGTCACCTATTGGAACCACCTGAACTGGCGCGACCCCTACGCCCTGCCGGCCGCCACCGCCCGCCAGGAATCCTACGCGACCCGCCTCGGCGGACCCGCCTACACGCCGCAGGCCGTGATCGACGGGCAGACCGGGCTGGTCGGCTCCGACGAGGTCGGGCTGCGCGCTGCCATCGCCCGCGCCCGGGAGGCCGGCCCCGGCATCCCGGCGACCCTGGCCCGCGACGGCGGGCGCGTCGTCGCGCAGATCGGGCCCGCGCCCGACGCCGGAGGGGCCTCCGGCCGCGTCCTGCTGATCGGGTACGATCCGAGCCACACCACGCGGGTGCTGCGCGGCGAGAATGCCGGGCGGACCCTCGAGCAGGCCAACGTCGTCCGCTCGCTGCAGGATCTCGGGCGCTGGTCCGGTGCCGCCGCGACCTTCACGGCGACCCGCCCCGAGGGCGAGACGGCGGCCCTGCTGCTTCAGGCCGATGACGGGCGCATCCTCGGCGCGGCGCGACTCGCCGCGGCCCCCGCCGGGACGGGACGGGAGGCCGTACGATGATGCTCGCCGTTTCGGGCGGGATGCCCGCGCGCGCTTGGGCGCTGGCGTCGGGATCCCACCGCGGGGTAGACACGACGCGGGCCGGGGGGCGGAACGACGGCGGAGCCCGGATGGCGCTCGAAGAGGAACTGGCGACCCTGATGGCGGCGGCTCAGGGCGGCGACGCGGCCGCCTACCGCTCGCTGCTGAAGGCGTGTCTGCCCGTGGTCTCGGCGATCGCCCGGGCACAGGGCGTGCGCGGCGAGGCGGTGGACGATGTCGTGCAGGACGCGCTGATGACCGTCCACCGGGCCCGGGCGAGCTACGATCCGGCCCGTCCCTTCCTGCCCTGGCTGCGCGCCATCACCCAGCGGCGGGCGATCGACCGGCTGCGCCGCGCCGGGCGGCGCCCGCGGGAGGTCAACGACCCCCTGGCCTACGAGGCCGAGGTCGATCCGGGCCCGATCCCCGGCCATGGGCTGGAGGCGCGGGATCGGGCGGCCGCCCTGGCCAGGGCGGTGGCGGCCCTGCCCGACGGCCAGCGGCAGGCGGTGGAGCACCTGGGCCTGCGCGAGCTGTCGCTCGACGAGACCGCGGCCCTCACCGGTCGCAGCAAGGGAGCCCTCAAGGTGAACCTGCACCGGGCGCTGAAGGCGCTCCGGGCCAGTCTGACGCAGGAGCGGGAGTGATGCCCGGAGAGGGGAGCAACCGGGCCGGCGGGGACCTGTCCCGTTACGACCGACTCGTCGAGGAACTCGCAGGCGGCCTCGAACCCGTGCGGCCGCTGCCGACCCCGGAGGCCCGCGCGGCGCTCTGGCTCGGCGTGACGCTGGTGGTCGGCGTCGTCCTCGCGGCCTGGATCGGAACCGGCGGCTTCATGCTGCGCATGCATGTGCCGGATCTGGCCCTCGCGGCGGTCGGCGCCGTGCTGACAGCGATCACGGCCGCCTTCGCGGCCTTCGCCACGAGCGTGCCGGGACGGTCCAGCCGCTGGGCGCTTTTGCCGCTTCCGCCCCTCGCCCTCTGGGTCGGCGCGAGCGGGCTGGGCTGCCTGCGCGACTGGATCGCGCCGGGGGCCGACGTGCCCGGCGAGCACACGATCGCGGGCTGCTTCAGCTTCCTGATCTGCGTCTCGGTGCCCTTGTCGGTGCTGATCGTCGTGATGCTGCGGCGCGCCTGCCCGCTGCGGCCGAACCTCACCGCCGCCCTCGGGGGGCTGGCGGTGGCGGCGGCGGCGGCGGCGCTGCTCATGCCCGTCCATCCGCACGACGCCACCGCCACGGATCTCCTGTTCCACGCGGCGGCGGTGACCATCGTCATCGCGGCGAACGGCCTGGCGGGTGGCCGGCTGCTCGGCCGGCACTCCGGGGCCGGCTAGGGCGTACCGGTCGAGGCGCCGGGCCGCGACCACGCGGCGTGAGCCGGTCTGCGGGCCCCGGCGTCCGGTGCGCTCGACTCAGACGGCGCTGGGATCGAGGCCCGGCCAGTCCACGATCCGGTCCGGCAACTCGTCCTCGGAGAATTCCTCCTCGTTGCCGGCGAGCCGGCCGCGGACCGAGATGCCCGCCTCGTGCACGCTCGCGGCCCGGCCGGAGATCAGGGGATGCCACGGGTAGAGCGGCTGCCCGTCGCGCACGAGCCGGTACGCGCAGGTCGGCGGCAGCCAGGCGATCGACCGCACCGCTTCCGGCGTCAGGCGCACGCAGTCGGGCACCCGCTTCTGGCGCCGCGCGTAGTCGCGGCACCGGCAGGTGAGGCCGTCGAGCAACGTGCAGCCGATATCGGTGTGATGGACCTCGCCGGTATCCTCGTCCTCGAGCTTCATCAGGCAGCACCGGCCGCAGCCGTCGCACAGGCTCTCCCACTCGGACGGGGTCATGGCTTCGAGCGTCTTGGTCCGCCAGAACGGCTCGACCGCCCCGCGGCGCGGCGCCTCGGGCTTGGGCATCGGGAAAGTCTCTCGGATGGGAAGCCGCCTCTCTGCCCGAGCCCGGGCACCGCTGCAAGCGTGGCCGCCGACGAGCTCCATGCGACCGGATCGCACCGTCGTGCGTTACGCCCAAGCTCGTCCGCGGCGATTCGCGAGACTGCGCAGAGCCTCGCCGACGGTTCCGGATCCTGCTATGGACCTCGGATGCCGTGCGGTGGCGCAGGCGCAGGGTTCGTGTCCGCGGCGCGGGCCCTCGACCATCCGCCGCCAGGATCCGCCGCAGAGGCGCTCGACAAGCCGGGTTCGACATCGTGCGCCTGCCGACGCTCACCGAGATCAAGGTCCGCCTCGAACGCGCCGCGCTCGCCTTCGACGCCTGGGTCAATGCCAGCCTGTACGATGGCGGCCAGTCCACGGGCGAAGCCTACGAGCGCTTCCAGCGCGTCATGAGCCGGTTCGCCGTGCGCGGCTGGAAGCGCGTCGCCCTCGACCTGACGAGCGAGGGCGTCACCATCGGGACCGGGGGCGCTGTCCTGATGCTCGCCCTGGCTCAGCCCGCCTTCCAGCTGACGAGCGAGAACTGGCTCAAGCAGCAGGACCTCGCCGTCACCTTCCTCGACCGCTACGGCACCGAGGTCGGCCGCCGCGGCATCAAGCATGACGATTCGCTCAAGCTCGATGACTTTCCCGACATCATGATCAAGGCGCTGGTCTCCACGGAGGACCGGCGCTTCTACGAGCATTGGGGCATCGACCCGATCGGCACCCTCCGGGCGCTGGTCAACAACTCGCGCGGCGGCGGCGGCACGCAGGGCGGCTCCTCGATCACCCAGCAGCTCGCCAAGAACCTGTTCCTGACGAACGAGCGCTCCCTGGAGCGCAAGATCAACGAGGCGTTCCTGGCCCTGTGGCTGGAGAGCCACCTCACCAAGAACGAGATCCTGAAGCTCTACCTCGATCGCGCCTATATGGGCGGCGGCACCTTCGGCGCCGTGGCGGCGGCGGACTATTATTTCGGTAAGCCGCTCAAGGACATCAGCCTCGCCGAGGCCGCCATGCTGGCGGGCCTGTTCAAGGCGCCCACCAAGTACGCCCCGCACGTCAACCTGCCGGCGGCGCGCGCCCGGGCGGCGGACGTGCTGCACAATATGGTGGAGGCGGGGTTCGTCACCGAGGGCCAGATCCAGACGGCGCTCCGCAACCCTGCGACCCCGGTGACCCGCACCCGCGACATCACCGCCGACTATTACCTCGATTGGGCCTTCGGCGAGATCAAGGCCATGGCCGACGCGGGCAAGCTGCGCAGCGACCGTGTGCTGACCGTGAAGACGCCCCTCGACCTCGCCATCCAGAAGCGGGCCGACGAGGTCGTGGCCGACATCCTGCGCAAGTCCGGCGACGCCTACGACGTCGACGAGGCCGCCATGGTGATCCTCGACCCGGACGGGGCGCTGCGCGCCATGGTGGGCGGCGCCGATTACGGCGAGAGCCAGTTCAACCGCGCCACCGACGCCCTGCGCCAGCCCGGTTCGTCGTTCAAGCCCTACGTCTATTCGGCCGCGCTCGCCTCCGGCCTGTTCAAGCCCGACACGACGGTGGTCGACAGCCCGGTCTGCATCGGCAACTGGTGCCCGCAGAATTACGGCCGCTCCTATGCCGGCCGGGTGCCGATGTGGCTCGCGGTGGCGAAGTCGATCAACACGATCCCGATCAAGATCTCGATTTCCCTCGGCAAGGCCATGGGCATCAGTCACGAGGCCCGGGCCGCCAAGGCGGGCCGCGCAAAGATCACCGAACTTGCCCACAAGATGGGCATCACCTCGAACCTGATCGACACGGTGTCGATGCCGATCGGCTCGGACGAGGTGACGGTGATCGACCAGGCGGCGGGCTATGCGGTCTTCGCCAACGGCGGCTTCCGCGCCAAGCCCTACGCGGCCATCGAGGTGAAGAACTCGTCCGGCGAGGTGATCTACCGCCACGCCGACGAGGCGCCCGAGCGGGTGCTCTCGCCGCAGGTCGTGGCCGACATGAACTTCATGCTGAACAAGGTGGTCGAGGAGGGCACAGGCAAGCGGGCGCAGCTCGAGGGCGTGAAGGTGGCCGGCAAGTCGGGCACCACGAACGCCTACCGGGACGCGTGGTTCGTCGGCTACACGGGCAATTACGTCGGCGCCGTCTGGTTCGGGAACGACGATCACACCTCCACCAACAAG
>NZ_BACT01000327.1:0-6365 GCF_000333255.1 Methylobacterium sp. B1
CCCCGCAAGCCCGCACTACGCCGATCTGGCCCCGGTCTGGGGGCGCCAGGACTATGTGCCGATGCTCTACGGCCGCGCGGCCGTGGACGCGGCCACCGAGACGGTGATCACGCTGACCCCGAGCCCCGCCTGACCCGGCGGCCGGGACGGATTGGGACAGGACCTTGAAGATCTTCATCGCGGGTCTCGCCACAGAGACCAACACCTTCGCGCCCTTGCCCACCGGACAAGCGGCGTTTCACGCCGACTACGCCCGCCGCGACGGCAGCCGGAACCCGCCGAGCCTCAGCAATATCGGCCTCAAGGCCTGGCGCACGCTGGCCGAGGCGGACGGGCATACGGTGGTCGAGAGCCTCTCGACCTTCGCGCAGCCCGGCGGCATCACCCTGCGGGCCGTCTACGAGGCGCTGCGCGACACCCTGCTGGAGGACCTGAAGGCGGCGATGCCAGTCGACGCGGTGCTGCTGTTCATGCACGGCGCCATGGTGGCGGAGGGCTATGACGACTGCGAGGGCGACATCCTGGAGCGGGTCCGCGCCATCGTCGGGCCGGACGCCACGATCGGCGTCGAGCTCGACCTCCACTGCCATCTCACCGAGACGATGCGGACCAACGCCGACGTCATCGTGATCTACAAGGAATACCCGCACACCGACATCGTCGACCGCGCCCGCGACCTGTATCCGTTGGTCGTCAAGACGGTGTCGAAGGACATCCGGCCGGTGATGGCGTACGCCGACTGCCGGATCGTCAACATGTGGCGCACCAGCCGCGAGCCGGTCGCGGGCTTCGTGCGCCGGATGGAGTCCCTGGAGGGGCGCGACGGCATCCTGTCGGTCTCCTTCGGGCACGGCTTCCCCTGGGGCGACGTGGCGGATGTCGGTGCCAAGATGCTGGTCGTCGCCGACGGTGATGCCGGCAAGGCGCAGGCGCTGGCCGATGAGCTGGCCGGCGCGGTCTGGGCGATGCGGGAGGAGGCCGCGAGCCGCTGCGATACGATCGACGCGGCCATCGATTTCGCCCTCGCCTCCGCCGACCCGCGCCCGATGGTCCTCGCCGACTTCGCCGACAATGCCGGCGCGGGCGCGCCTTCGGACAACACCGCGATCCTCGCCCGCCTCGCAGAGCGGGGCGTCAAGGACGTGGCCCTCGGCCTGATCTGGGATCCCGGGGCAGTCGGCATCTGCCACGAGGCCGGGCTCGGGGCGTCTTTCACCCTGCGGATCGGCGGCAAGTGCGGCGTGACTTCCGGGAACCCGGTGGACCTGCGCGTCACGGTGCGCGGCCTGTCGGACAACCACAGCCAGACCGGCCTCAGCGGCGGCCACGCCCATCTCGGCCCCGCGGCCTGGGTCGAGGCGGACGGGATCCACGTGGTGCTGACCCACAAGCGCCAGCAGGCCTTCGCGCCCGACGCGTTCACGGGCCTCGGCCTCACCCTCGACGACAAGCGGATGGTCGTGGTGAAGTCGATGCAGCATTTCTACGCCGCCTTCGCGCCGATCGCGAGCGAGGTCCGCTACGTCGCGGCGCCCGGAGCCGTTCCGCCGGATTACGGCGCGATCCCCTACACCAAGCGGTCGGGCCTCTACTGGCCGCGGGTCGCCGATCCGTTCGCCGAGGAGAAAGCCCGATGATTCCGGATCTGCGCTTCGACGCTCAGGACATCCTCGCGACCCTGCAGCCCTGGGTCCTCTGCGAGAGTCCCACCCACGACGCGGCGGCGGTCAATCGGATGATGAGCGTCGCCGCCCGCGATCTCGCGCTCCTCGGGGCGACCGTCGAGACGATCCCGGGCCGCATGGGCCTGAGCGACTGCGTCCGCGCGCGGTTCCCGCACCGGGACCGCGACCGGCCCGGCATTCTGGTGCTCGGCCATCTCGACACGGTGCATCCGGTCGGCACCCTCGGAAGCCTGCCCTGGCGGATCGACGGCGATCGCGCCTACGGCCCGGGCATCCTCGACATGAAGGGGGGCAACGTCATCGCCCTGGCGGCGATCCGCGCCCTGGCGGCGGCCGGGATCGAGACGCCGCTGCCGGTGACCGTCCTGTTCACCGGCGACGAGGAGGTCGGCAGCCCCTCGACCCGCGACCTGATCGAGGCTGAGGCGGCCCGCCACGCCGTCGTGCTGGTGCCCGAACCCGGGCAGCCCGACAACGGCGTGGTCACCGGTCGCTACGCCATCGCCCGCTTCGACCTCGAGGCCCTGGGCCGTCCGAGCCATGCCGGCGCCTCGCCCCACGAGGGGCGCTCGGCGATCCGCGCGATGGCGCGCAAGATCCTCGCGATCGATGGGCTCTCGGACGCCGACTGCACCGTCTCCACCGGGATCGTGTCGGGCGGGCAGTGGGTGAACTGCGTCCCGACCGTCTGCCGCGGGCAGGCGCTCAGCATGGCCAAGCGCCAGGCCGACCTCGACCGCGGCGTCGAGCGGATGCTGGCGCTGTCGGGGGAGGAGGACGGCGTCCGCTTCACCGTGACCCGGGGCGTGACCCGGCCGGTCTGGGAGCCGGATGCGGGCTGCATGGCGCTCTACGAGCAGGCGCGTGCCCTGAGCGAGGCGCTCGGCCAGCCCCTGCCCCATCGCAGTGCCGGCGGCGCTCGGGACGGCACTTCCACCGGCGCAAACGGTATCCCGACCCTCGACGGGCTCGGGCCGCTGGGCCAAGGCTACACACCCTGGAGGAGCACGTGCTGATCGAGACCCTGCCGCAGCGGGCGCGGCTGTTCGCGGCCCTGCTGGCAAACCTCGGAGCCGCAGGCCGGGCCTGAGCCCGCCCGGCGTGATGTCAGGCGCGGACCCGGCCGAGTGCCGCGATCGCGACGGCACCCCCGGCAGGCCCCCCGCCGTGCCGCCGCGGACGAAGCCCGCCAGGGCGAGGAGCGGACCTGACGGCGCGGTCGGCAGACCGGTCAGGGGCTTCACACGCACCCGCCTGTGGCGATCCGCGACCCGTCGCGACTCCTGCAGCCGATCGTCGGACCGGCAGGCCTGCCACTTTTCGGGTCCGGACAGGGGCGGCCCGGCGTCAGACCGGGTCGACCGGCATCTCCGGCACGCCTCCGGCCTCGATCGCCGCGCCGGCCGCGAGGCATAGGTCTTCCCGGAAGCGGGCGGCGACCAGTTGCACCCCGACAGGGGTCCGTCCGACGAGGCCGGTCGTCACGGTGAGCGCCGGGACCCCGATCGGTGCCAGTCCCACCTGCAGCAGGTTCGCCTCGAAGGCCCGGGCGACGCCGGCATCCCCGGTGCGGTCGAGCCCGTCGGGGAAGGGCAGCTCGCCCGAGACCGGGACCAGAAGCACAGGGTTCTCGGCAAGGAACAGCGACCATTCCCGTGCCAGCGTCGCGCGCCGGGTGAGCGCCCGGGCGATGGCGTCGGGCGCCATCGCCTCGGCCCGCGACCGGAAGCTCTCCAGGAGCCCGATGGCCGCCGGATCCCCTTCCCGCCCCGCCGCAGCCCGGACCGCCGCGTAGCCGTCACCGAGCCAGAGCTGGAGCTGGAGTTCGCTGGCTTCCCGGATCGGCGGGGTGTCGGCGATCTCCGTGACCGTCCATCCGGCCTCGGCCAGGCGGCGCGCGGCCTCGCGCAGGGCGGCTTCGACCTCCGGGGCAGTGGCGAGGCCCCCAGGCCGCACGCACAGGGCGACCTGGCGTGGCACGGACGGCCCTTCCAGCGGCGCCGGCACCCACCATGGATCGCGCGGATCCGGGGCCGCCATGACTTCGAGGCCGAGGCGAAGATCCGCGATGCTGCGGGCGAGCGGCCCCGAGACCGCCATGAGTTGGGGACCGATCCCGCGCTCGGGCGAGGACGGATTCCAGGCGGGGATCCGGCCCAGGCTCGGACGCAGCCCGTGCACGCCGCAGGCATAGGCTGGATAGCGCACCGATCCGGCAATGTCGGTGCCGTGGGCGATCGCGCCGATCCCGGCCGCCACAGCCGCGCCCGCGCCTCCGGACGAGCCGCCGGGCGTCAGAGCCGGATCGCGCGGATTCTTGGTGTCGCCGTGGAGCTGGTTGGTGGTGAACCAGCGCAGCGAGAAGGCGGGCGTGTTGGTCCGACCGAGCAGCACCGCGCCGGCCCGGCGAAAATTGGCGACCACGGGATTGTCGTCCGTCGCCACGAGGTCGCGCTGGAGACGCAGCCCGTTCGTCGTCGCGAAGCCCTGCTGGTCGGCGTTGACCTTGATGGTGACCGGGACCACCGCGAGCGGGCCGGGGCGCCTCACCCCGAGCCCGGGCGGCGTCCACCGTGTCGGCCTGCGCCAGCACATCCTCCGGGCGGTGCTCGACCACGGCGTTGATCCGCCCATTGACCGTCTCGAGCCGGTCGAGGGCGTCCCGCGCGACCTCCCGGGCCCGAAACTTGGCCGGTGCGGATCAGGGCCGCGAGGTCGGTCGCCGTCAGACGCCAGAGCTGCATGGGGGTTCCTTTCGCGCGCCCGGACGGGCGGGGTCCATCCTACGATTCGCACCGCCCGAGCGGCTCCCGGCCGGCCCGCGCAGCATATTCAATATGCAAGCCGACGGCCGCTTTTTTCCGCTTCCGTGGATCGCCAACGCCGGCAAGGCTTTGCCGCAATGCAGCAGAAAAGACCTAAGCATTCCGACGTAGGCGGCTCTTGCTACCTTTGGAACGACTGATAACCTCCCCCCGTTCGCGCGTTCGACCGGCCAATTCAGCGAGAAGGAACGACTTTCTTAGACGAGGGCAGGCAACCTCCAGCAGAAGGCAGGCTTCCATGGCAGAGGTGATTCGCGTCAGGCCGACACACGACGGCACCTACACTGTGTATCGCGGGACACTCGCGTTGATCTGCGGTCTTACCCGCCTCCAGGCCGAGCGCTACGAAGCGAGCCTCAGCCGACAGCAGCGCACCGACTTGGCAGTCGTCGGCATCTGACCCGCATCCCGATCCCGGGCCGGCGCCCCCCTCACGGGCCGGCCGGCCCGGCTCGTCAGGCGAGGTTTGACGCGTCGAGGTCCGACCCGTCGAGGTCCAGGGCGCCGAGATCGCTGATGGCGCCTGACGCATCGAGGCCCCGTCGCCGGGCCGTGACCGAGACTCTCTGGTCCGACCGGTCGATCTCGAACAGCAGGTAGGAGGCCCGGCGCGACGCCATCGCCCCGTGTCCGTGCGGGCGCGCCGATGCGGAGGGGGCACCCACCACCGGGACGGCCCGGCCGTCCGGCCCCGGGATCCAGGCGGCGCTGGTGACGTGATTGTGACCGTGCAGGATCAGGTCCGCCCCGGCCCGTGCGATCATCGCGGTGAACGCTGCGGCATCCTTCAGCTCGCGGCCGGGCGAGGCGCCCCCGGGCTGCGGCGGATGGTGGATCATCACCACGCGGAACGGGCGCCCCGGCTCCGTGGCTAGGGCGCGGAGCAGGGCTTCGGCCGCGGCCAGCTGCGGCGCACCGAGGCGGCCCGTCGCCACGAAGGGTTTGGTCGGGATCGCGCTGGACAGGCCGACCAGCGCCAGGGGCCCACGCCGCCGCAGATAGGGAAAGCGGCCCCACGAGCCGGAATCGTCGCCCGTGTAGCGGCCGCAGGCGGCGAGCAGGCCTTCGAGGGAGCCGCGAACATAGGCATCGTGGTTGCCCGGCACGAAGCTCACCGCTTCGGGCGAGCCCAGTGCCTCCAGGAAGGTGCGGGCCGTCTCCCATTCGCTCGGCAGGCCGATGTTGCACAGGTCGCCCGTACAGGCGATGTGTCCGGCGCCCTGCGCCTTCAGATCGGTGACCAGCGCCTCCAGCACGGTCATGTCGTGGCTGCGCGAGCGCCCGCGTCGCCAATTGGCGTAGCCGGTGGCGCGCTTGCCGATGAGCTGGTGGAGACGCACCCGGCCGAGGGGGCCGACATGCGGATCGCTGAGATGGGCGAGGCGGAAGGTCAACGCCGGTGGTCACCCTCGACACGGGGACGGAAGGCGCCCCGCATCGCGGGCGCGGCGCCTCGCGTCAAGCGCTTCCGATCAGCATCCCGACCACCAGCACCAGCGCCCCGCCGAGCATGACCTGCAGGGCCGCGCGCCAGAAGGGCGTCGCCATGAAGCGCGTGCGGATCGCCGCGATGACCGCGAGTTCCACCACCACGACCAGGACGGCGAGGCTCGTGGCGAGCACGAACGGGTTCGGCCAGCCGGGCGGGAGCGTGTCGGGAATCGCGTAGGGCAGCGTGTGGCCGAGGCCGCCCAGCGTGGTCATGGCCCCGCACACCAGGCCGCGCAGCCACGGGTCGCCGCGGCCCGTGACCTGGCCGTCGTCGGAGAGTGCCTCGGTGAGCCCATGCTGATGCGGGCCCCGACGACGCCGCGAGCCCCACCAGGAGGGCGCGCCGTTATGCCCGTGGCGAAAG
>NZ_BACT01000326.1:0-1449 GCF_000333255.1 Methylobacterium sp. B1
CGCTCGACCCTTCCGGCGCGGGGTTCAACGCGGCCCGGGACCGGCTCTGGCAGCTCGACCTCTGGCGCAAGCGCGGCCTCGGCCTGCTGGCGGCGGATTTCGGGCCCGGCTACCTCGCCCAGGACCGGGCCGCCCGGCTGTTCCTCTACCGCGGCGACATGGCGGCCGAGTGGGCGGCCTACGGGCCGCAGGACACGCGGGCGATCGTCGCGGCATTCGTGGCGGGGATCAACGCCTACGTGGCCCTGACCGAGGCACGTCCCGAGCTGCGCCCGCCAGAATTCGCCGTGACGGACACGCGCCCGGCCCTGTGGCAGCCGGAGGACGTGGTGCGCATCCGCAGCCACGGGCTGATCCGCAACGTCCTGTCCGAGGTCGCCCGCGCACGGGTGCTCGCCCGTGCGGAGAGCCGGGCGGACGGGCTCGCCGCGGACGACCTGCGCAAGCGGATTAGCCCGCCCCACGAACCCATCGTCCCGGACGGTTTCGACGCCGTCGACTGGCCGGACGATCTCCTCGACGACTTCCGGCTGGCCACGGCGACGGTGGGGTTCAGCCCGGACCGGATGGCGGCGACCCGCGCGGAGGCCTGGGACTGGTCCAAAGTCGACGCGCACGGAGCCGTCACGCGCGGCCCCCGCAGCGCGCCGAAGGAGCCGGCCGAGGGCTCGAACAACTGGGCGGTGGCGCCGTCCCGCACCGCCACCGGACGGCCGATCCTGGCGAGCGATCCGCACCGGGTCTACCTGCAGCCCTCGCTGCGCTACGCCGTGCACCTGACCGCCCCGGGGCTCGACGTGATCGGGGCCGGCGAGCCGGCCCTGCCCGGCATCTCCATCGGCCATAACGGCCATGCCGCCTTCAGCCTCACCATCGCGCCGATGGACCAGGAGGATCTCTTCGTCTGCGAGACCGACCCGGCCGATCCCGATCGCTACCGCTCCGGCGACGGTTGGGCGCCGATCATGCGCATCAAGGAGCGGATCCCGGTGCGCGGCGGACCGGACGAGACCGTCATCCTCGGCTTCACCCGGCACGGGCCGGTGCTTCGCGAGGACCAGGGCCGCGCCTTCGCGCTGCGGACCGTCTGGTCGGAGCCCGGCGCTGCCGCCTATCTCGGCAGCCTCGCCTATCTCGGCGCCACGACGCCCGAGGCCTTCGGCGAGGCCCTGCGCCATTGGTCGGCGCCCTCGGTGAACCAGCTCTACGCCGACACCGCGGGGCACATCGCGTGGTTCATGGCCGGCAAGGCGCCGGTCCGCCCCGGCCATGACGGATTGCTGCCGGTGCCGGGCGACGGCCGCTACGATTGGGCCGGCTTCCACGATCCCGGCGCCCTGCCCCGCAGCGTCGATCCGGCCTCGGGCTGGCTCGCCACCGCCAACGAGATGAACCTGCCGCCGGACTACCCCGCGGAGGATCGGAAGGTCGGGTTCGAATGGGCCGAGC
>NZ_BACT01000325.1:0-147 GCF_000333255.1 Methylobacterium sp. B1
AGTGTGGGAAGCCCACCACCAGCGGCGCGGTGCCGCGGTGGATTTCGAGGAAGTCGCTCACGCCAGCCCCGGCAGGTCCAGCCCCACCGCCTCGATCAGCGCGCCCGAACGGACGAGGACGTTGGAGGCCTCCATGTCCGGGTGGAA
>NZ_BACT01000324.1:0-2063 GCF_000333255.1 Methylobacterium sp. B1
CGGGCGTTGCGCGAGATGGCGGTGGCGACACCGCCCGGATGGACCACCGTCACCCCGAGTCCGGTGCCGGCATATTCGTGCCGCAGGGCCTCCGAGAAGCCGCGCACGCCGAACTTGCTGGTGCTGTAGGCGACCTGACCCGGCGGCGCGATCAGCCCGAACAGGCTCGACAGGTTGACGATCTGCGCCGCCGGCCGGGCACGCAGCATCGGCAGGAAGGCGTGGCACAACCGCACGACGGCGCGCAGGTTGATGTCGAGCAGCCACTCGAAATCGTCGAGATGCGTCTCGTCGAACCGGCCGCCGAGGGCGACGCCGGCATTGTTGATCAGAATGTCGAGATGCCCGGACCGTTCTGCGACCCAGTCCGGCAGCGCGCGGATCCCTTCGGCATCCGTGAGATCGAGGACGCGGGTCTCGACCGAGACGCCGCGGATCTTGCCGGCGGTGGCCGCCAGCCCGGTCGCGTCCCGGTCCACGAGGAGAAGATTGCAGCCCTTCGCGGCGAGGCCTTCGGCCAGGGCCGCACCGATACCGCTCGCCGCGCCGGTAATCAGGGCCACCGCGCCCGCGAGTTGGAACCGCTGTGCCAAACCGCGCCTCCCCGTATCGTCGACCTGGATCCGTCTTCAGGGGGATAGGCTCGGCCGGCCTGATTGTCTAGGGTGAACACCCTAGACGAGGATGGGATCATGCCGCGGGGCGAGGGCCGCAGGTTCGACTTCGATGTGGAGGCCAGCCCAGAGGCCGGTCCTGCCGTGCCGATCCCGGATACGCGCACGCGAATTCTGGCAGTCAGCCTCGCGCTGTTCAACGCCCGCGGGCTCGGCCGTGTCACGACGGCGGAGATCGCGGCCGCGGCGGGGATCCGCGAGGGCAATCTGCAGTATCACTTTCCGCGCAAGAGCGGCTTGGTCGAAGCCGTGTTCGCCGCCTTCGAGGCGGAGGCCCTGGCGGTGGCCGGCCGCATGCCCGCCGACCCCGCCGCTCCGGAAGCGCTGCTCGGCTACCAGCGGGCGTGGTTCGACCTGATCTGGCGCTACCGCTGCATCTACCGCGACGGGATCGCCATGGTGGACATCGCCCCGGCATTGCGCCCGCGGATCCATGCCCTGCGGGCCGAGACCCAGGCGCTGGCCCGCGGTGTCTTCGAGGCGGCCGTGCGGGCGGGACGGCTGCGGATCGCACCGGAGGCCCTCGGGCGGCTCATCGACAATGCCTGGATCGTGTCCAGCCACTGGATGAACCATCGCCTCCAGGGGGGCACCACCCTGACGGAGGCCGATCTGGACTGGGGCTTCGCGCAGCTCCGCGACCTGTTCGCCCCCTATCTCGCACCGGACAGCCCGGATTGACGGCGTCTGGCCTGAACCTTCCATACGCTCCGGCCAAGCTCGGAGCCGAAGGACACGATGCTCGACCGCCTGATCCATGCCGGCCTCAGCCTTCTGGTGCTGCTCGCCGTCGCCATCCTGTTCTCGACCAATCGGCGGGCGATCCGTCTCCGCGTGGTGCTCGCCGGGCTGGCCCTGCAGGTGGGGCTCGGTGCTCTGGTCCTGTTTCTTCCCGCCGGGCAGGCCGCGCTGCGGGCTGTCGCCGACGCGGTCGTGACCGTGCTGTCCTACGGCGATCGCGGCACCGCCTTCCTGTTCGGCGGTCTCGTCGAGCCGAGGATGTTCGAGCTGTTCGGCGGCTCGGGCTTCATCCTGGCGCTGCGGGTCCTGCCGCAGATCCTCTATGTCTCCGCGCTCATCGGCGTGCTCTACCATCTCGGCGTGATGCAGGCGCTGGCTCGCCTGCTCGGCGCGGCGCTCCGGCGCATTCTGGGCACGTCCCCCATCGAGTCGTTCTCGGCGGTGATCACCATCGCCATCGGCCAGAGCGAGATTGCCGTCGCGCTGCGCCCGTTCCTCGCCCTGCTCACCGGGGCCGAGTTGTTCGCCGTCATGTCGAGCGGCGCCGCGTCCACGGCAGGATCGATCCTGGCGGGCTACGCGGCCCTCGGCGTGCCCATGACCTACCTGCTCGCCGCCTCGGTGATGGCGATCCCGGGGGGCCTCGTC
>NZ_BACT01000323.1:0-2464 GCF_000333255.1 Methylobacterium sp. B1
CACTCCGCGGCCGCCGTAACGCGGGCCGGGATTACGCGCGCTGCCGTGTCCTCCGCGACCGACGTCGGCTGCCGTGTCGGCTCACCTTGCGTTTTGGGCAATGATCTCCGAAAACGCCCCCCGTCCGGGAAGCTTAGGCTTGGCCGGGGCTGCCGGCCGTCCGCCGGAGCCCGGCCGACGCGGCGTTCCGATCCGGTTCGAGGACACGTATCGATGATCGATTACGCGCAGGCGCGGCGGATGATGGTCGACTGCCAGTTGCGGACCTTCGACGTGAACGACAACACGGTGCTCGACGCGTTCGACACCGTGCCGCGCGAGGACTTCGTGCCGAAGGGCCGCGAGCCCTTCGCGTATATCGACCAGACCCTGAGCCTCGGTGAGGCCGGCGGCGAGACCCGCTGCATGCCGGCCCCGATGGTCGTGGCCCGGATGATCCAGGCCCTGCGGATCCGGCCGGGCGTCGCCGCCCTCGACGTCGCCACCGGCACCGGCTACGCGGCGGCGGTCATGGCGCAGCTCGGCGCGCAGGTCACGGCGCTGGAATCGGTGCCCGACCTCGCCGAGGCGGCGCGCACCCGGCTCGGCGCCTCCGCACAGGTGATCGAAGGCCCGATCGCCGCCGGCGCGCCCAAGCAGGGGCCCTTCGACGTCATCCTGATCAACGGCCGCGTCGAGGTCCGGCCGCAGGCGCTGCTGAACCAGCTCAAGGATGACGGCCGCCTGGTCTGCGTGTTCGGCCCGCACCGCAACGCCAAGGTCACGCTCTTCGTGCGTGCCGGCGACGCGTTCGGGGCCCGTCCGCTGTTCGACGCGTCGCTGCCCGGTCTCGAGGCCTTCGCGGCGGAAGCCGGCTTCGCGTTCTGACACCGCGCACCGGACCGCCTCCGTCCTCGCGGGCGAAGCGGGCGGATCCGTGACGGGGCGCGCAGGCCGCGATCAGCCGAGCCTGTAATCCCCCAGCCGGGCCCGGCGGGCGCTCCGGCGATATGCCATGACCGAGTCGGGCCAGAGGGTGTTGTTGCGCCCGCTCGCGTCGAGGTACCAGCTGCGGCAGCCCCCGGCCTGCCAGATGCTGTCGGCCATGCGGCTGTGGATCCGGTCGACGAACCGGGCCTGGGCCTCCGGCCGGACCTCGACGGTCTTCGTCCCGCGACGCAGGGCTTTGAGACAGTCGAGGACGTGCTGCACCTGGATCTCGATCATCGAGACGACCGAGTTGTGGCCGAGCCCGGTGTTGGGCCCGAGCAGCATAAAGTAGTTGGGAAACCCCGCGACCGTGATGCCCTGGTAGGCGCCCATGCCGTCGGCCCAGGCCTCGGTCAGAGTCCGGCCGCCGCGGCCGACGAGCTTCATCCGCGCAAAGGTCGCGGTCACGTCGAAGCCCGTGGCGTAGACGATCACGTCGAGGTCGTGGTGCCGTCCGGCCTCGGTGGTCACGCCGGTCTCGGTGATCCGGGCGATGCCGTCCGTCTCCAGGGTGACGTTCGGGCGCTGGAGCGCGGGGTAGTAGTCGTCGGAAATCAGCACCCGCTTGCAGCCGAGCCGGTAGCTCGGCGTCAGCTTCGCCCTCAGGGTCTTGTCGGGGACCGCCTTGGCGAGATGGCGCCGGGCCAGAGCCTCGGCCTGACCGGTGAGCTTCGAGACCTTGGTGAAGCCGAGGAGCGCACGCACCTCGTGCAGCCAGAACAGCCGCGCCCGTTCGAGCCGCCGGCTGAACGGCACGCGCCGGTAGCGGCTCTTGGTGCCCTCCGCGATCGCGTGGTCGTTCTTCGGCATGATCCAGGGCGGCGTGCGCTGGAACAGGGTGAGGTGGGACGCGATGGCGGCGAGCTCCGGCACCACCTGGATCGCGCTGGCGCCCGTGCCGATCACCCCGACGCGCTTGCCCTCGAGCGCCACGGCATGGTCCCAGGCCGCCGTGTGGAAGGCGGGCCCGGCGAACGCCTCGCGACCCGGGATGTCGGGATAGGCGGGATGATGCAGCCCGCCCATCCCGGAGACGATCGCGCGCGCCGTGATCGGCCCCCGGTCGGTCTCCACGTGCCACAGGGCGCGCGCCGCGTCCCACGTGGCCCCGGTGAAGGTCGTGCCCAGCTGGATCAGGGGCATCAGCCCGTTCCGCTCGGCGGTGTCCTTCAGGTAGGCCAGGATCTCCGGCTGCGGCGCGTACATCCGGCTCCAGTCGGCCTTCGGGGCGAAGGACAGGGAGTAGAGGTGCGAGGGGATATCGCAGGCCGCCCCCGGATAGGTGTTGTCGTGCCACGTGCCGCCGATGCCGTCGGCCTTCTCGATCACCCGCAGCGGGCCGATGCCCGCCTGCCGGCACCGGATCGCCATCGCGAGCCCCGAGAAGCCCGCGCCGACGATCAGGACGGCCAGGGTCTCGGACGCGGTCTCGGTCATCGCAGAGGGCTCCCGGAGGGGGCGTGGGGCGCGTGCGCCTTCAGGAAGGCCGCGGCCT
>NZ_BACT01000322.1:0-1638 GCF_000333255.1 Methylobacterium sp. B1
CCGGCGAGCGCCTTGGCGAGATAGTCCTCGCGCTGTGCCCGGATCCGCGGGATCGCGTCCCGACCCGCGAGATCCGGTCCGTGGCAGGAATTGCACTGGTGCTTGGCGACCAGCGCCTGGGCCCGTGCCGTCAGAGCCGCATCGGCCGGCGGACCGGACCAGGCGGGCGGCGGCAGCGTCGCCACCGCGTCGGCGTAGCTGCGCAGGTCGTCGTCGGAGAATCCGGCAGCCACCTCGTTCATCGGCGGCGCCTCCCGCTGCTTCTCCCGGAACTGGAAGAGCTGCGTCACCACGTAGTCCGGGAGCTGCCCCCCGAGCGAGGGCACGCCCTCCGCCGCAGACATGCCCGCACCGTGGCAGCCGATACAGGGGGCGAGGCGCTCCTGCAGCGCTGCGTCCGGGGCGGCAAGCGCCGCACCCGCCAAGAGCAGCCCGCCGAGGGCAGGGGCCAGCCCGCGGATCGACCGGAGGTGGCGGCGCATCACCGGCCGTAGCTGACGCGGTAGATCGCGCCGTTGTAGTCGTCGGACACGAGCAGCGATCCGTCCTTGGCGACCAGAACGTCCACCGGGCGGCCGACATACTTGTTGTCCTGGAGGAAGCCGGTCAGGAACGGCTCCGTTGATGCGGTCTTGCCGTCCGGTCCGGGCTTGGCCACGACCACGTCGCCGCCGAGCTTGGCGGTGCGGTTCCACGAGCCGTGCCGGGCGACGAACATCGCGTCCCGGTAGGCCTCCGGGAACTGCGTGCCGGTGTAGAACCGCAGGCCGAGGGAAGCCGTGTGCGGGCCGAGGAGCGCCGCCGGCGCGGTGAATTCCGAGCAGGAATGACCCCAGCCGTATTCCGGATCCGTGAACGTGCCCTGGTGGCAGTACGGATAGCCGAAATGCTGCTTGCCCGGCTCCGTGAGCACGTTCAGCTCGTCGTTCGGGATGTCCTCCGAGACCCAGTCGCGGCCGTTATCGGTGAACCAGAGCTGCTTGGTCTTCGGGTTCCAGTCGAATCCGACGGTGTTGCGCACGCCGCGGGCGATCACCTCGGCGTTCTTGCCGTCGAGGTCCATGCGCCGGATCTGCGCGTGGGTGTCCGGCGGCATCACGATGTTGCCCGGGGCACCGACCGGCACGTAGAGCTTGTTGTCCGGGCCGATGGCGATGAACTTCCAGCCATGGGCCTCGTCCTTCGGCAGGTCGTCATAGACCAGGGTCGGCTTCGCCGCGCCGTCGAGGTGGTTCGCGATGTCGTCGTAGCGCCAAATCTTCGAGAGCTCGGCGACGTACAAAGCGCCGTCGTGGTAGGCGACGCCGTTCGGCCGATGCAGGCCCGACGCGATGGTCTTCACCTCGCGCTTGCCGTCCCCATCCGCCTTCGGAAGCACCGCGTAGACCTTTCCCACCGTCCGGGTGCCCACGTACAGCGTGCCGTCCGGCGCCTGGGTCATCTCACGGGCATTGGCGAGGCCGCTGGCATAGACCTCGATCTTGAAGCCCTCCGGCACCTTCAGCTTGTCAAGCGGCAGCTTGGCGGCCGCGGCCGCCAACGGCGGGCCCGCCACCGGCGCGAGCTTGGCTGCGGCGCCGCCTTCGGGGCGGCCGTAGAGCGCCGAACCGCGGTCGACCTGGACCCTGGCCGGCGGGG
>NZ_BACT01000321.1:0-3927 GCF_000333255.1 Methylobacterium sp. B1
CGACGCCGCGATCCAGGCGATCTGCCTGACCAGCCCGGCGCCCGTGCCGCGCCCCGCCTTCGAGATGTTCATGGACCTCCTGCGCTCCGGCCACGGTCCGAAGCTGCTGCGGCTCAAGGGCATCGTCGCCCTCGCCGACGATCCCGAGCGCCCGCTCGTCGTCCACGGCGTCCAGCACGTGTTCCACGCGCCGATCACGCTGCCGGCTTGGCCTGATCCAGACCACACCTCGCGGCTCGTGCTGATCCTGCGCGATCTCGATCCCGCCTTCGTGCGCCAGCTCTGGGACGCCTTCCTGGGCCGTCCCCGGATCGACGCGCCGGACGCCGCGGCGCTCACCAACAACCCCCTGGCGATCCCCGGCCCCTGACGCCGGCGGGCGGCACCATCCTTGAAGCCATCGAGCCGAATGGCGCCCCTGAGGCGCCGGATCGTCCCGGATCGGGACGGATCGTCGACAGGCAGGACACGCGATGGTGCGACGCTTCACCGTGATACAGGGCGGCCTGTCCGAGCGGGCGGACGACACGGCAATTCCGGATGCCGGAGCCGGTCCGCAGGCCGAGACGTGGCGGGTCGATCTCCAGCGGCCCGGTGCCGTGGACGCGGCGGCGGTCGCCGCCTGGCGGGCCATGCTGGTGCGCAACGCCGTCAGCGATCCGCTGCGCGACCCGGATCATCTCCTGCCGCTGGCCCAGCATCGTCCGGCGGCGCGTTCCGTCGCCGTCGCCCTGGCCTGGAGCCGGGATGCGCGCGACGGCCGCGAGACGCTGCGCGGGGTCGTCCCGCTGGCGATGCCCCATTCGGTCTGGGGCGGCCGGGCCCGGCCCTGGCAGCCCGCGGAGCCTGACGCCGCAGCCCTGGTGGAGCACGCAGCCGCCGAGGCCGTGGACCGGGCCTTGCGGGAACGGCTCGGGGCGCTGCGCCGCCCGCTCCGCCTGGTCGGTGAGTCCGCGCCCGTGCAGGATCCGGGACCGCCGCGTCCCATCCTGGCGGCGAGCCGTCCGGCGCGACCGCGTTCGGTTCCGGCCGGGAACCTGATCGGCATCCGCCCGGCAGGCTGGGAGCCCGCGGAGTCCGAGATGCTGGCCGTGACCGAACCAGCCGCCGTCCGCGATGCGGTCGAGACCTTCCTCGCCCTCGACGCCCGGACGGCTGCGCGGCCGATCATCGCCGACCCGGCCGAGGCATCGCTGGTCCGGGTGGTCACCCGGCTGTTCGCCCGTCGCGGCGCGCTGCAGGTCGAGTTCCGGCGCCGGGCCGGCGCAGTCGTGTCCGGAACGCTCCACCTCTGCGCCGGCTCCAATGCGGTACCCTGGCGGCGGGCCCGGGCCTGAGCGGTCAATCCGCCGCGCGCAGGGAGCCTGTCGCGGGAGGCGTCCGAACCCTAGCTGGCGCCCATGACCCGCGACCTGACCCATGGCATTCGATCCGCTCCGCGCCGAAAGGCCGCCGCGGGACCGGCGTCTGAAGCCGGTCAGGCGGGAGACGCCGCCACGGTGGCCGCGGTCCTCGCGCGTCTCGCGGACAGGGATCCGGATCCGAAGGCCGGATTCGACCGCACCGACCCGTTCCGCCTGCTCGTGACCGTGCTGCTCTCGGCCCAGTCCACCGGACCGACCGTTTCGCGGGTCGCAGAGGCATTGTTCGCCGAGGTCCGCGACCCCGCCGGCATGGTGGCGCTCGGGGAAGCCCGGATCGTCGAGATCATCCGGCCGGTCGGGCTCGGGCCATCCAAGGCGCGCAACATCGTCAAGCTGTCGGCGGCCTTGGTGGCGGATTACGGCGGCGGCGTCCCGCGCAGCGCCGCGGAGATGCGCCGCCTCCCGGGGATCGGCCGCAAGAGCGCGGAGGTGACGGCGAACTTCGCCTTCCACGAGCCGGTGATCGCGGTCGACACCCATGTCTTCCGGGTCTCGAACCGGATCCCTCTGGCCCCGGGCCCGACGGTCGACGCGGTGGCCGACGGCCTCGCCCGGAGCGTGCCGGAGGTCTTCAAGGACAATGCCCATGTCTGGCTGTTCCGACACGGGCGCGACATCTGCACCGCCCGGAAGCCTGCCTGCCCCCGATGCCCCGTCTCCGACCTTTGCGCGTGGCCGGGCCGATCGACGGCCTAGCCGCTACTCGTCTTCGCCGAAGCGGTTGGCGAGCAGGGCCTCGATGGCGTCGAGACAGTCTTCCGCATCCGGGCCCACGGCCGTGACGGCGATGCGTGTGCCCATGGCGGCCCCCAGCGTCAGCAGGCCCATGATGGAGCGTCCGCCCACGGTCTCCCCCGCCCGGGTCACCGTCACGGCGGCGTCGTAGCGTTCAACGGTCTGGACGAACTTCGCGGATGCGCGGGCATGGAGGCCCCGCCTGTTGATGATCGGGAGCTTGCGGAGAAGGCCGCCCTCCGGAACCGGCGGATCGTCATCCGTCTCGAAAAGCTCGTCCATCGTCCGTCGTGTTTCCCGCCCGATCGGCGGCCCTGGCGGCCGCCTGTGCCGAACCTAAACCATTGACCGGGCGTGTCGATCCCGCAGCCTTGCTGAGGACGCGCAAGCCGGTCCTGTGGATCGGGCCGGCTACCACTCGTACTCGGCGCCGACGCCGAGGCTGGTGCGGCCGTCGCTCCCGGCCTCGCCCTTCAGCTTGATCCGGCGGGTGACGTCGAAATCGACGCCGACGGCCGTGTCGGCAGGCTTCGCCCCGGCCTTCACGCCGACGCTGACCCGATCCGAGATGTAGCGCGAGGCGCCGATCGCCGGCCCGCCGCTCGCGCCGGTGGAAACGTCGAGGCTGTCGAGGCCGAGGCTCTTGCGGGCCTGCTCGAACATGTCGGGCCCCGCGGCGCCCCCAGAGAGCTGGGCGACCGCCTGGGCGAGCTGCAGGGCCTGGAACGGCGACAGGCCGGCCGACGCCTTCTTGAACAGGATCCGCGACAGGATCTCGTCCTGCGGCAGGGCTGGATCCGAGGTCAGGGAGAATTGCGGTGCGTCCGCGAAGCCGGAGACCGCGATGCGGGCGGTCACGTCGGTGGCCTTGGTCTCGGCGACGAAATCGAGTTCCGGCGTGGTCAGGCTTCCCGCGAAGGTCAGCCGGCCGCGGCTGAAATCCAGGCGCTGGCCGACAAGTTCGAACTGACCGCGCCGCAGCGAGAAGGCGCCGTTCGCGTTGGGCGACGCGGAGGTTCCGGTGACACGCAGCGCGCCGCCGAGTTCCGCGTCGATGCCCCGCCCGCGGACGAAGATGCGGCTCGGCGCATCGATCGTCACGTCGAGGGTGGCGTCGAACGGCACGGCCGGCTTTCCGGACCGCCGCCCGGGACGTGCCGCGGCCTTCCTCTCCGCCCGCTGCGCCAGGCGCGCGCGCAGCTCCGGCGGCGTGTTGACGTGGCGGACCCCCGGCAGCGGCCGGATGGTGGCCGGGAGCCGATCCGGGACCGCGACATCGATGGACACGACATCCACGCGACCGGCGATCCGCGGTGTCCGCGCCAGCGGACCCGCAAGCGTGACGTCAACGCTCGACACGGCCGTCATCAAGGGGCTCGACACGAGTTCGGCCTTGTCGGCAACGACATGGAAACTGCCCGGGAAGTCGGGCGCGAGGGAGACGCGGCCGGTGACCGAGACCCGGCCGCCGTTGCGGGCGCTCGCGGTCAGGCGCTCCACCACCACGCTGTCGCCGCGACCGGTGACGCGCCCCTCGATCCCGGTGAAGCGGAGGCCGTTCAGCGGATCGGTGAAGCTGCCGCCGGTCAGCACCGCCGCGCCCTGCGCCCGCGGCGCCGCCAGCGTACCGGTGACGCCGCCGTCGATGGCAACCTTGCCGGTGACGCTCTGGCCGCCGACGCTGAGCAGGGAATTGGCGAGGGATGCGTCCAGGTTCCCACGTGCGCGCAGGTCCAAAGGGCCCCCTGCCTCCACGGGCAGCGATCCC
>NZ_BACT01000320.1:0-8915 GCF_000333255.1 Methylobacterium sp. B1
AGACCGCCGCGCGGGTCGAGGCCGCGGGCCGCCGGGCCCTGGTGCTCCAGCTCGATGTCGGCGATCCGGCGGCCGTCACGGCGGCCTTCGACCGTATCGGCAGCGAGCTCGGCACCCTCGACATCCTCGTGGCCAATGCCGGACAGGCCATGAGCGGGATACCGGTCGCCGAGATGGACGACGCGGTCCTGGAGCGGATCCTGCGGGTGAACCTCATGGGACCGCTCTTCTGTGCCCGCCCCTTCATCAAGATGCGCCGGGCGCAGGGCGGGAACGGCAAGATCGTGTTCGTCTCCTCCGTGGCCCAGCACCTGCCCACCCCTGAGAGCGCGCCCTACGGGATGTCGAAGGCGGGGCTCGGCTCCCTCTGCCGCTCCCTGTCGCGGGAACTCGCCGAGGACCGGATCAACGTCAACAATGTCGCCCCGGGCCTGATCGAGACGCCGATGACCGCGGACCGGTTCGAGCGGTCGGAGGTTCTGGACCAGTCCCTGGAGCGGATCCCGTGGCATCGGGCCGGCCAGCCGGAGGAGATCGCTCAGGCGATCCTGTATCTGGCCTCGGATGCCGCGGCCTACGTCACCGGCCACACTCTGGTGGTCGATGGCGGCTTGACGATGCAGTGGGGTGGCGCCTGAACGACCAAGCGCGGCGCCGGGCTCAAGGTCCGGCGCCGCGTCGAGACATTTTTGACCGGCGCCGGGGCTGCCGGTGGTGCCACCAAGCCCTCGGGCAGGCCCTCAGGACCCGAATTGCGAGCCCAGCCGCTCGAGGTACTCGGCCAAGTCGACGCCCCCGACACGCTTGCCGTAGTCGAAGCGCATGCCCTGGCGGATGTCGACGCTGGCATCCCGGGTGGTCAGGGTGAAGGGACGGACGCAGACCCAGGCCCCGTCGCGGCGGTGCTCGAAGTAGCCGAGGATCTCGTGCTTGGCCATAACCTTTCCTCCGGGACCGTGTTCAGGATCATAACGGTCGCGCAGGCCGCTGGTTCGCGCGGCGCGACTGTTTTTCGCGTGCGGCGGCGCACGGATCGAGTGTTCGAGAGCCGGGATGGTCGCGGACGGCTCGCGCAGATCTCGCCTGAGCTTGGCTATTACGGTGCGAATGTTCGGCCCTGTCCGGAGGGCGGCGGGCCGGGTCAGTGCCAGAGATCGAGGATCTCGGCGGTCGTCATGGTCTCGACCTGGTGGCCGTAACGCATCCGGTACATCAGCAGGAGGGCGTCGTGCGCCGCGTCGCAGGAGCTGCACAGGGCGTCGGTGGCCAGCACGATCCGGTAGCCGAGATCGACGCCGCCGAGCACGGCGGCCAGCACGCAGACATCCGTCTCGGCGCCGGTGACGATCAGCGTATCGACAGCGCGCGCCCGCAGGCGCGCGTCGAGGCCGGTCTCGAGCCAGGGCGAATAGACGGTCTTGTCGACGACCTCCGCGGGCGGGACCATCCGGGCGAGATCCGGGACGAGGTCGATCATGCCGGCGTCGAGGCGCTCCCGGGTCATGGCGGCCCAACGCTGCGAGTAGGTCGCCCAGGTGCCGCGGCCCTCGCCCGGCCGGGCGGCCGGGATGAAGCGGGTGAAGATGGTCCGCTCCGGATGCGCCGCCGCGAGGCGGCACACCTGCGGCAGGACGCGGTTCATCCACGGGGTCTGCCAGTCGGTGGGCTCGGCGAACATGCGCTGCATGTCGATGCAGAGATGGACGCAACCCCTCCCCAGGGCCCCTCCAGAGGCTTTCCCCTCCGGCCGGGGAGCGTTCGTCGATCGACCGCTTCCAGTGTCCATGTGCGCGCAATCAGGCCGGGTCGGCGTTGGTGTGAGGGTCGTCGGACGCGGCCGTCCCCGCCCCGCTTCGGGCGGGGACGGCGCGACGTCAGCGATCGGCCTTGGCGCCGGACACCGTCAGGGAGAGGTAGCGCTCCGTGATCGGACGGATCAGCTTGCGCACCGCATCCGCCATGGCCTGCTCCTCCTTGAGCGACTGCTCGAAGGCGCTCCGGTGGCCCTGCTGTCCGGCGGCGTCGCTGATCGTGAGCAGCGACTCGTAGGCGGCGATCTCGAAATTCTCGAAGGCGTGGTTGGCGTAGGTGTTCTTCAGGATCTCGTCCTGGGCCGGGGTGTGACCGAGCGCCATCATGTTCCCGACGAAGCCCAGGAAGCCCTCCTTGAGGGCCGAGGGGCTGTTGCCCAGGCTCTGGAGCGCCTCCTCCAGGCGCTGGCGCTGCCCGTGCGTCTCCTCGATGTGGCGGCGCAGGGCCTGTTCCATCTCGGGGTAGCGCTCCAGACGCTCGACCTGCCGCTCCATGATCTGCAGCGCCTGCATCTCCACCGCATGGGTATTCTTCAGGGCCGTGACGTAGATCTCGCGGACGTCCATGGTCATGGCGTTTGCCTCGTAGCAGTTGTGAGCCTGATGGCTCGTTCAACCAGCAAACACAGGCGCCGCGCGGCCAAGTTCCGGTCGGAAGGTCGCAGGAGGAGGCGCCGATCGAGCCTGTCCTGCGCCGTTTCGGGATCCGGACCGGCGCGGTTCCGGATCGACCGCCTCCGGCGCGCCCCTCCGGGGCCGGGCGCGCCCTCGACGCCCCGGACTGACGGCGCGGGTCAACCGGCCGGCGGCGTCGATGGGGAGACGCGGCTCCGGCGCCACGGTCGTCGCCCTGGTCGCCGCCTCGACGGGAACGGGGCCCCAATCAGTGCAGGGCGTCGCCGCGCTCGGTGCGCTGGCGGTCCGCGAGGCGCCGGCCGATCTCGATCAGCAGCGTCTCGGTCAGCGCCACCAGGGCGGTGTCGCCGAGCTGCGAGACCGTGTCGTGCAGCGAGAGACACAGGTCGGCGGTCCGGCTGAGGGCGTCGTCGATCGTGGCCCCATCGCGCTTCGCGAAAGGCTGTGCCGGCGGACTTGCTGTCCGAGATCTCGACGATCACCCCCCGGCCGGTGGACGGTCGGCCGTCCTGATCGAGGTAGAAATGCCCGCGGGTGAACAGCCACCGCAGCCGGCCTTCCGGGGAGCAGACGCGGTACTCGGCCGTGTAGGAGCCGCCCGTGCGGACGCAATCCAGGATGACCTGCGAGATATGCGGCTGGTCGTCCGGATGGACGGCCTCCAGGAGCTCGGCGAGGCTGACGCCGGCCCGCGACCGGGCCGGGCTGATGTTGAACAGCAGGGCGCTCACCGGATCGGCCCGCGCCTCGTCCCGGAGAATGTCCCACATCCAGAAGCCGACGCCGCCCGAGGCTTCGAGAGCCGCGACCAGAGCCGCCTCGGACACATCCTCGTCCGTTTGGGCCATCCGTGGCATCCCCGAGCGCATCGCCAAAACGGCCGCTGCCGCGCGCCCCCTCCGATCGTACACACTCCGTATTCCGTTGGGATCTGCAAGCGACACAATTAAGTGCGCATGTTGAGGGCGCAATATTGACCTGCGGCATTCCCTCCCCGCCGCCGCATCGGCGTCTCGTCCGGGATCGTGGGCGCGGGTCGGTCGCCTCTCAAGCCCTGCCCTTCCAGGGGACCAGCACGCGCTCCAGGCACCGCATCCCGAACTCGAACAGTCCCGCGAACAGGCCGATCACCAGGATGCCCATCAGCACCACGTCGGTGCGCAGGAAGTTGGACGCGTTGAGGACGAGCTGGCCGAGGCCGGCCTGGGCCGCCACCATCTCGGCGGCCACCAGGGTGGTCCAGCCGACGCCCATGCCGATCCGCAGGCCGATCAGGATCTCCGGCAGGGCTGCCGGGAAGACCACGTGGCGCAGGACCTGCCAGGGGCTCGCCCCCAGGGCGCGCGCCGCGTTGATCTGGTCGACCGAGGCGGAGCGCACCCCCGCGCGCGCGGCGAGCGCCACCGGGGCGAGGCAGGCGAGGAAGATCAGCAGCACCTTCGACAGCTCGCCGATCCCGAACCAGAGGACATCAGCGGCAAGTAGGCGAGCGACGGCAGCCGCCCGGAAGAACTCGATCGGGGGAGTCGAGGATGCCCCGGGCGATCCGGATCGTGCCCAAAGCGAACCCGACGGGGATCCCGACCAGGGTGGCGAGCCCGAAGGCGCCGAGGACGCGCAGGAGGCTGTCGCGGATGTGGATCCCGAGCGGGGCGCCGTCGATCGCCCCGCGCCAGGCCTGCCCGAAGGCCGACAGGACCGCCTCCGGCGGCGGCAGGAACAGCGGCTTCACCCAGCCGGCGCCCGTGGCGACCACCCAGAGGCCGAGGGCCGCGAGCACGGTTGCGACGCTGACCGCCGGCACCGGGATCCCGCCGCGGCGACGGGGTCCGGGGCGCGCCGGCGGATCCGCCGCGGAGCCCGAGGCCGCGTCCCGCGCCGTGCGGGGCGGCCCGCTCATCGGACGGCCTCGGGCCGGGCGTCGGCACCGTGGCGGATGCGCTCGAGGACGCGCTCCCGCACGGCGATGAAGGCGGGATCCGACTTCACGGCCCGCGTATCGCGGCCGCCGACCGCCGCCCGGGAGAAGGGCAGGTCCAGCGTCTCGACGATGCGGCCGGGCCTCGGGCTCATGATCACCAGCCGGGTCGCGAGGAACACCGCCTCCTCGACGTCGTGGGTGATGAAGAAGGCCATCTTGCCGGTCCGGTGCCAGATCCGGAGGATCAGCTCCTGGATCTGCTCGCGGGTGAGGGCGTCCAGCGCGCCCAGCGGCTCGTCCATCAGCAGGACACGCGGGTCTCCGGCCAGCGCCCGGGCGAGGCCGACCCGCTGCTGCATGCCGCCCGAGAGCTCGTAGACCTTCCGATCGGCGCAGTCGGGCAGGCCCACGAGGTCGAGCATCGCGCGGGCGATCCGCCGCCGCTCCGCCCGGGGCACGCCCCGCATCTTGGGGCCGAAGGCCACGTTCTCGGCCACGTCCAGCCAGGGCATCAGCGCGTGGCGCTGGAACACCACGCCCCGCTCGGCCCCCGGGCCCCGGATCGGGGCCCCGTCGAGGAGGATCTGACCCTCGGTGGGCGGGAGGAAGCCCGCGATCGCCGAGAGCAGGGTGGTCTTGCCGCAGCCCGAGGCGCCGAGCGCCACCACGAACTCCCCGGGGCCGATGGTCAGGTCGATCCGCGACAGGGCGGCGACCGCGCCGGCACCCTGTCCGTAGCGGACGCTCAGGTTGCGGATCTCGATCATCGGCCCTCCGGTCCGGGGACAGGCCCTTTCCGGGCCGCGTCCACGACGTCCGTCGTGACGAACCGGCCGTAATCCGGCGCCAGCGCCTGGACGCGCCCCTGCGCCTTCAGGAACGCGGCGGTCTCGGTCAGGGCCTTGGCGGCGGCACCGCCGAGCCAGGCCGGGGAGGCCTGCGCCTCCAGGGTCGGGAACCGATAGGCCGCGAGACTCGCCGGCACCTGCGCCGGCGCCGAGCCGGTGATCCGGGCCACCGCCGCCACCTCGGGCGCGTCGGCATCCCAGGGCTTGGCGGCATAAGCCGCGTCCTGAGCGGCGATCAGCTTGACGAGCGTCACCAGGAAATCCCGATTCGCGGCCGCCCAGGCGCGGTCGACCACGAGGCCGTCGAAGGTCGCCTTGCCCCGGCGGGCGAGGTCGCCGGCCGAGACCACCACCGTGCCGGATGGCTTCACCCGGGCGAGCACCGGATCCCAGATGAAGGTCGCGTCGATGTCGCCCCGCTCCCAGGCGGCGGCGATCTCGGGCGGGCGCATGTTGAGGATCCTGACATCCGCTTGGCCGAGCCCGGCCTCCGCCAGGGCGGCGATCAGCTGGGTATGCGCCGTCGACACGAACGGCACGGCGATCGTCTTGCCGCGCAAGTCGGCCACGCGCGTCACGCCGCTGCCGGCGCGGGCCACGAGCTGCTCGGCGTCGGCGATCTCGTCGAGGATCCAGAACAGCTGGATATCGAGACCCTGCGACGCGGCGGCCGCGATCGGGCTCGATCCCGCCTCGCCGATCTGGACGCTGCCCGAGGCCATGGCGCGGATCACGTCGCCGCCGCCGCCGAACTTGCGCCAGTGGACGGTGTAGCCGGTCGCCTTTTCGAGGGCGCCCGAGGCCATCAGCGCCCGGAACGGCACCACCATGTCCTGGTGGGCGAAGGTGACCTCCTTGTCGGCGGCCCGGGCGAGGCCGGGTGCCAGAAGGCCCAGAACCAGCGCCGCCAGGGTCGCGAGCGCGACGGAGCGGTGCGTACCGACGGATGTCATGACGTGAAGTCCCCCTCCAGCCGGCCGACTCACAAGCGCGTCGGCCGGACGATGGCAGGGTCGGCCACGCTTGGCTTCGGAGGCAAGGGGGTTCGGGCCGGAACGGCCGGAACCGCGGTGTCTCGTGCGGCCACGGTCGAAGGCGGTCTGATCGCGCGGGCCGGCTGCCCTGCGGGGTCACGCCGACCGGCCCCCGGCCGGAGCACCTAGCGAACCAGCCGCTCGACGATCGCCCGCACCTGCGCACGGTCGGCGGGGTGCGGGTCGACCGAGCGATGGATCGTCAGGCCCTCGATCATCGCGTCGAGGGCCTTGGCGGTCTCCGGCGCGAAGTGCCGCTCCAGGGCGGCGCGGCTCTTGGCCATCCAGTCCTGCATGACCCGGCGCAGCGGCGGGTTCCGGGCCGCGAAGGCATAGAGTTCGTAGCTCAGCAGCATCGTGCGCGGGCTCGCCCAGACGTCGCGCACGATCAGGTCGACCACGGCCTCGCAGGCCTCGTCGAAGGTCGTGGCCGCTGCGAGCCGGTCGGCGAACCGCGCCGAGACCGTGTCGGCGAGCCGGGTGAACGCTTCCGTCAGCAGCGCGTCCAGGCTGTCGAAATGGTAGGTCATGGAGCCGAGCGGCACGTCGGCCGCCGCCGCGACCCGGCGGTGGGTCGTGCCGGCGACGCCGTGTTCGGCGACGACGTCGAGGGTCGCCTGGACGATGCGTGCCCGGCGATCCGGGTCGAAACGGCGCTGGGCGGTGGGCAGGGCAATCTCCGCGGATCCGGGATCACGTCCGCCCCACTGTAGCGCGCGCGGCCTGGATACGTACATATGTACGCATGGCGAGATCGCGCGGTGCCGGTGCTGACGGCCTGCGCGGCATCGCCGTGCCGGAACAGGCCGACGCGGCCGGAGGGGAGCCCTCACCATGGACACCGAGATCATGAAGACCCAGAAGCAGCGGATGCTGGCCGGCGCGCTGTACTGCGCCGACGATCCGGAGCTGGCCGCCGACAACCGGCGCATCTCGGACTGGATGGACCGCTACAACGCCACGCAGACGCGCAGCCAGCCCGAACGGCAGGCGCTCCTGGAGGAGGCCTTCGCCCGCGTCGGCCCGGGCTGCAACATCCGTCCGCCTTTCCACTGCGACTACGGCTACAACATCAGCCTGGGCCGCGGCGTGTTCCTGAATTTCGGCTGCTGCATCCTCGACGTGGTGTCGGTCACCATCGGCGACATGACCCAGATCGGCACGGCCGTGCAGATCCTGACGCCCGATCACCCGCGCGACCCGGCGCAGCGTCGGCAGATGCTGGAATTCGGCCGTCCCGTGGTGATCGGCGGCAACGTCTGGATCGGCAGCGGCGCCATCATCCTCCCCGGGGTGACGATCGGCGACGATGCGATCATCGGGGCGGGCAGCGTGGTGACGCGCGACGTGCCGCCCGGCGCTACCGCCTTGGGCAACCCGGCCCGGCTGCGACCGTGAGGGGGCCGGGCGCGCCGAACCGGACTCCAGGGCGATCGCCGAGCCGCCGTCCCGGCGCCGGGACGGCCGGTTCTCCAGTCTCGGCCCGGCCCGCGACGGGCCTCGTCGCGGGCCGGGCGCCGGCATCATGGCTCCGGTCGATGGTCCGGCACTGTCCGGTTCTTCGCGTCCCGGTTCGGTCGGTTTCGGCCGGATGACGTCCGCGGATGCGGGCTCAGTCCTTGCGGATCACGGCCACCGGATCGGCCGCGTCGCCGAACCCAAAATCGGCCAGCTTGTAGGAGAGCTGCACGAACCCGCCGTAGCGCTCGGTCTGGAACTTCATCGGGCTGGGCAGAGAGAACGCGAAGGCCGTCGTGCTGGCCTTGTCGGTCTGCATCCGCCAGTAGCGGCCGCCGACGCCGACGCTGACGGCCGGTGTCAGGTCGTAGGAGGCGATGCCCTCCAGGAAATAACCGCCGCCCCGGCCGGATTCCGCCCCCGGGTTGATGTTCGGCCGGTTCCAGTGCCGGTCGACGCCGCTCAGCGACACGACCGGCAGGTAGGCGCCCTCCAGGCTCAGCCGGACCCGGTCGAACCGCGCCTCGCCGATGATGCCGACGCGCAGGGCGTTCCACTGCATGATCTCGCCGAGGGTCTTGATGCTGGCCGGCTGCGGATGGCTCGCGCAGATGTCGCCGCGCGCCACCTGCCGGCAGCCGTAACCGTTATACAGCTCGGAGAAGTACTGGTAGCCGAGGAACCCCCCGAGCTTGAACCCGTCCCGGCGCAACACGTCGTAGCCGAAGTCGATCACGCCGTAGCCGATATCGCCGTCCTTGATCGGCGAATGCGTCTTCGAATAGGGGACTTCGACGGGCGGGAAATCCTCGTCTGCGAGGCGCCCGCCCGTGACGCCGCCCGCGCCGAGGAAACCCTTGGCGAACAGGCCCGTGGGGTTGTGATCGAGCCGGACGAAGGTCTCGCCGGCATGGGCATCGGTCTTCGCGTAGGTCAGGCGCGAATTGAGCTGGCCGGGCGCGTAGGGGTCGCCGAGCCTCTCGCGCGGGCTGCCGGAGCTGAAGAAGTAGCGCAGGCTGGCCTCGAGGCCCCAGGTGGCCGGGCCGGTCGATGACGGCGGCGGCCAGTCGGGCAGGCCGGCGGCTCCGAACCGGTAGTTCAGACCGACCCGGGTCAGGAAGCCGTCCGTCGCGATGCGGGTGCCGGCATGGTAGCCGGTCAGCACGGGATAGCTCCGAGCCGGGAGGACGGCACGGCTGCCGAGGTA
>NZ_BACT01000319.1:0-8084 GCF_000333255.1 Methylobacterium sp. B1
CGGGCCGCGGCGCGGCGATCCGGGCGCTGGCCGCGGCGGCTTTGGCCGATCCGGACCTGTTCGCCCCGGCGGAGTCGCTGGAGGCCGCGGTGCTCCGCTTCACGGCGATCCGCGGGATCGGTCCCTGGACGGCGCAGTACATCGCCATGCGGGCGCTCAAGCTGCCCGACGCCCTGCCGGTGGGCGATGTCGGCCTGCTGCGAGCGCTGGAGAGCCGCACCGGGCGTCCGAGCCCGGCGGCGCTCCTGGCCCGGGCCGAGGCGTGGCGCCCGTTCCGGGCCTACGCGGCGCAGCACCTCTGGGCGGCGGACGAGGCGACCGTGAAGGGGCGGTGATCGCCTTCCCTGATGTCAACGCCGCCGTCCTTGCGAGCGGAGCGAAGCAATCCAGTCGGCACCACGCTAACGTATGCCGCTAGCCCTGAGTCACTTCGCTGTGCTCGCGATGACGGAGGGGCTGGTCGACCCGGTGCCCCCATGGTCGTTGTGGGGCCATGGATGGCGCCCTACAGGGGGCGGGTGGCACGCACCACGGACCCTTTGCCCGTGACGACAGCCCAGCTCTTTCTTCTGGCGGTTCCGATCGGCGGCGTGGTGGCCCCTGGCGCGCTCTGGCTCGATCAGCGTTCGCGCTCAGACCGTCTCCGAACGAGGCGTGGGTCCCCTCTCCCGAGCGGGAGAGGGACAGGGTGAGGGATGAGAACGATCCGGAAGAGGCGCGACCCAAACGCGCGTCGATGGCGGGCTCTATTCTGATCCTTCTCGACCCTCACCCCAACCCTCTCCCGAACGGGAGAGGGAGCCTGTCGCGCCTACATGAACGGACGTGCGTATGGCCGTCCTCTTTCAGTCGGTCCCGCTTCAGCGCCCGAACCGCTCGAATTTCGGGAAGCTGCGCGCCATCATCAGCCCGACCTCGGCGCGGTGGCCGAGCCACTTCTCCAGCACCGACGCGTTGGCGAGCCGGCCCTCCGGTGAGCCGTCCTGCCAGGGCAGGCCGTCCGCCAGCTTGAACACGTGCGCGTCGAGCAGCCCGCCGCTGCGGCAGCGCTGGAGGCGCACGCCCTTGCCGCGGGCGAGTTCGGCCACCTCGGAGATCGGGAAGATCAGCAGCAGCTTTTCCGTGTTGACCACCGCGACGTGGTCGCCCTCGGCCGGCACCAGCACCGCCGCTTTGGCGTCGCCGTCGAGGCCCAGAACGTTCTTGCCCTTGCGGGTGTTGGCCACCAGCGCGTCGGCGGGCGCCACGAAGCCGCGCCCGTCCGAGCCCGCGATCAGCAGCTTGGTCTCGGGCCGGTAGGGCAGCGCCGCCACGATCTCGGTGCCGTCGTCGAGGTCGGCCATCAGCCGCACCGGGTCGCCGAAGCCGCGCCCGCCCGGTAGCTTCGAGGCTTCCAGCGTGAACACCTTGCCGTTCGTGGCGAGCAGCAGGATCTTCTGGGTGGTCTCGGTGGGGAAGGCGATCTTCAGGGTGTCGTCGCCCTTGAACGCAACGCCCGAGAGGTCGGCGACGTGGCCTTTGAGCGCCCGGATCCAGCCCTTGGTGGAGACGATCACGGTGATCGGCTCGCGCTCGACCAGGGCCGCGGTGAAGTCGATGCCGCCGACATCCGGGGGGCTCGCCAGCGTCGTGCGGCGCTTGCCGAGCTTGGTCTCGGGCCCGAAGGTCTTCTTCACGGCGCGGATCTGCGCCTGGATCGTCTTCCACTGCGCCGGCTCGGAGGCGAGCAGGGCGTCGATCTCGGCCTTCTCGGCGGTGAGCGCGTCGAACTCGCGCTTCAACTCCATCTCCTCCAGCTTGCGCAAGCTGCGCAGGCGGGTGTCGAGGATGGCGTTGGCCTGGATCTCGGTCAGCGCGAAACGGGCCATCAGGGCGGCCTTCGGCTCGTCCTCCTCGCGGATGATGCGGATCACCTCGTCGAGGTCGAGATAGACGATGAGCAACCCGCCCAGGATCTCCAGGCGGCGGTCGATCTGGCCGAGGCGGTAGCGCGAGCGGCGCTGCAGGACGACGCGGCGGTGGTCGACCCATTCCCGCAGGCACTCGGCGAGCCCGATCACCTTCGGCACGAGGCCGCCGACCAGGACGTTGAGGTTGAGCGGGATCCGCGCCTCCAGCTCGGTGAGCCGGAACAGCGATTCCATCAGGATCACCGGATCCACCGTGCGCGAGCGCGGCTCCAGCACGACACGCACGTCCTCGGCGGATTCATCGCGCACGTCGGCGAGCAGCGGCAGCTTCTTCTCCTGCAGCAGCTCGGCCATCTTCTCGATCAGCCGGCCCTTCGGGATGCCGTAGGGGATCTCGGTGACGACGATGTTCCAGGTGCCGCGGCCGAGATCCTCCTTGGTCCAGCGGGCGCGGACCCGGAAGGCACCGCGGCCGGTGCGGTAGGCCTCGGCGATCGACTCGGCCGAATCCACCAGGATGCCGCCGGTCGGGAAGTCCGGCCCCTGCACGAACTTCGCGAGCTGCCCGGACGTCGCCTCGGGATGGTTGATCAGGTAGAGCGCCGCGTCGCACAGCTCGGCGGCGTTGTGCGGCGGGATCGAGGTCGCCATGCCGACCGCGATGCCCTGGCTGCCGTTGGCGAGCAGGTTCGGGAAGGCCGCCGGCAGGACGATCGGCTCCTCCTTCTCGCCGTTGTAGGACGGCCGGAAATCGACGGTGTCCTCGTCGATCCCGTCGAGCAGGAGGCGGGCGACCTCGGTGAGCCGCGCCTCGGTGTAGCGGTAGGCGGCCGGACCGTCGCCGTCGATGTTGCCGAAATTGCCCTGCCCGTCGACCAGCGGGTAGCGCTGGGCGAAGTCCTGGGAAAGCCGCACCAGGGCGTCGTAGATCGCCTGGTCGCCGTGCGGGTGGAAGTCACCCATCACGTCGCCGACGATCTTGGCGCATTTCTTGTGCGCGGTGTTGGGGTCGAGGCGCAGCAGCCGCATCCCGTAGAGGATGCGTCGATGCACGGGCTTCAGCCCGTCGCGGGCATCCGGCAGCGCCCGGTGCATGATCGTGGACAGCGCATAGGCGAGGTAGCGCTCTTCCAGCGCGGATTTCAGCTCGACGCTCTCGATCCCGTCGCCGGACGGCGGCTCGAAGGGCTGGCCCATGACGGCTCCTGTCTCAGGGCGGGGCCGCCGACCGGCAGCGCCGCCTTTCCGGATGGTTCGTCAGTCCGGGGCACCGAAGGCGAGCCCGGAATCCAGAACCACCGACCCTGTCCGAGGAGGCGGACGAACCTTGCGGGTCGAGCGATTCTGGATTCCGGGCTCCGCTTCGCGGCCCCGAAACGACGGGATGACACAGCCCGGGTTGAGCCGCGCTCAGACCCGGGCGCGATTAGAACATAGCGCGAACATTACCCGGCCTCTCGGCCGAGCGCAACGAATCGCGCCCGCTCCTCGGACGGCGCGAGGCCCCGAGGGCCCCAGACGTGCCGGTCGAGGAAGTACCCCGTCAAGGTAAACCCTTGGGCAACGCCGTCCGGACCCGGGGATCCGCCGGCGAGCAGGAAGGTTGGAAGCGCGAGAAGACGGTCCCGATAGGGCTCGCCCGCCGAGGCGCTGACCGCCCGGCCGCTCTTCGGCGAGACGTAGGCGAGGGCGTCGTTGCCGCCGGTGGCGGCGCAGGCTGTCAGGTCCAGGCCGAAACCGAGCTCCGACAGGATGGCCAACTCGAACCGCACCATCAGGGGCGGCGCGATGGCGGGGTCGTCGAGGTGCTCGACGAGGATCCCCGCCGCCGCGTAGAGTGCCGGATGCGGGTCGCGCTCGGGGAGGAGCCGCAGCAGCGCCGCGAGGTGTCCGATGCCGTATAGGGCCAGGCTCGATCCGATCAGCCGGGAGACCTGCGACTCGAGGGGCTCCACCGCGTAGGCGCCGAGGCCCTCGTCGAGGCGCGCCCGCCAGGTCAGCCGGACCCGGTTGCCGGGCTGGAGCACCGGCTGCATCCGCCGCGAGCGTCCGCCATGGACGAGGCCGAGATGGCGTCCATGGGCCTCGGTCATCGCCTCCAGGATGACGCCGGTCTCCCCGTGCCGGCGCAGGCCGAGCACCAGGGCGTCGTCGGTCCATTGCATCGAACGTCGCGTCGTGAGGTGAAAGGGGCGCGGCGCGCGACGGGCGCGTGCCGCTCGTTCTCCTCATATAGGGACCCGCAGCCTTCGGCGCTGTCCAGCCTCAGGCAGCCTTGGCCGGATAGCGAGGGCCGATGCCGCCCCGCGCCGCTCTTGCCATCATCTTCGCCCTCGCCTCCGCCGGCGCGCAGGCCGGGCCGCGCAAACCGAAGCCCGCGGCCGAGGACGTGCCCTCCCCGGCCCTCCTCCAGCGGATCGCCGCCCTGGCGCTCAAGCAGGTCGCCTTCGGTTCGGTCTCGCTGCTGCCGGTGCGGTTCGAGGGCAGCCGGATCGCCGGGCCGATCGCGGAGGGCGGCCGGGTGATCTACTGCGTGTCGGGCCGGATGTACGGCCGGACCTTCGGCAAGCCCGAGCGCCCGAAGGTGACGTTGCTCTACGAGGCCGACCGGCTCACGGTGCTCGACGACGACGAGGTCTGCACCGGCCATCGCACCCGGCCCTTCCCCGAACTCGACGCGCTGGGCAACAAGCCGTGAGGCCGCTGCGTTGAGGGCCATGCCCTGCGCGCCCGCCCGCACCCTCGACCTCAGCCTCGACCTGATCGCCCGCGCGCATTCCGTCCCGATCCCCGACGACCCGAGCGCCCTCGACGTGCTGTCGGATTCGGAGCTGCGCCCGGGCCTGGAGGCGATCGTCGCCGGGCGCGAGGGCTGCGATCTCTGGGTCTTCGCCTACGGCTCGCTGATGTGGAATCCGGAATTCGAGGTCGCCGAGCGCCGGATCGGGACGGTGCGCGGCTTCCACCGCCGGTTCTGCCTGCTGCAGCGCCGATTCCGCGGCACGCCGGAGCGGCCGGGCTTCGTCCTGGCGCTGGACCGCGGCGGCCTCTGCCGGGGCGTCGTGTTCCGCCTGCCCGGGATGGAGATCCGCGAGGCGCTGATGCCGGTCTGGCGCCGGGAGATGCGGGGCCGGGGCTACGTCGCCCGCTGGCTGCCGGTCGCCACCGAGACCGGGACCGTGTCGGCGCTGACCTTCCTGGCCAACCGCGCCAGCGACCGCTACGCCGGCCGCCTCTCGGACGCCGAAATCGCGGAAAAGATCGCCGCCGCCTGCGGGCACAAGGGACCGAGCGCCGAATACCTGTTCCGGACCGTGGACGCCTGCGAGCGCCTCGGCATCCGCGACCGCCATCTCTGGAATCTCCAGGCCCTCGTGGCCGCGCGGCTGAGGGCCTGCGCTCCGGGGGCGTGAGGTTCAGGTCCAGGCCCGCTTCATCACCACGGCGACACGTCCGCCCGCATGCTCGGCATCCGGGTTGCGCGGCTCCCGGATCCCGGGGGCGCGGCCGGTGGTGACGTAGACCAGCAGGGTGAGGGCGAGCAGGATCTTCGTGCGCATGGCGACGCTCAAGCTTGAGCGCCGGTGCATAGGATCGATCGCTTTTTAAGGAGTTGCTGCGGTGCACACGGACGGGATCGCGGCCCGGTTCCTGCGGATGTGGTGAAGGAAGGGTTGCGGGCCGGCCGCGATCGTCTATGCCGCCGGCCCGGGATGTCCACAGGTGGAGGATGAGATGCGGCTCCGGATCGGCGTAGCCCTGGCGGTCGTCGGCATCGCCGCCGTGGCTCTCCTGGCGGGGCCGCTGAGCCGCGGCGACAGGCTGTCCGACATCCTCACCGGGCGGACGCCGCTGCTCGCCGGCGGCACCCGGGCGCCCGGTGGCGGCGCGAACCTCACCGGCACCGCCGACCTGGGGACGGATCAGCGTCCGGCGACCCTTTACCTCGCCTGTGATCCGGGCGGGACCGGCCTGTCGGCGGCGCTGACGGTGCCGCGCTTCGCCGAGTTGGCGCCGCGCTTCGACTTCGCCGGGCTCGAAGGCTCCGGCAGCGCGACGCCGCTCACCGGCATCCTCGTCTCCAGTGCCGGCAGCGTGCGCTCCATGCGGATGCCCGTGCAGGGCGCGGCGACCGGGGCGGATTCGGGCTTCACCCTGACGGTGACGGGCGCCCGCCGCGGCGAGGATCCGCTGCGCGGCCTCGCCGTGGCGCTCACCCAGCCCGGCACCAAGCTCACCTGGACGCAGGCGAGCCCGCGCTCCGGCGATCCGGCCCTGACGGCGGTGTTCACGGTGGCGGAGAGCGACGCCGCCGCGCTGAAGGGCGCCCTCACCGGCTGCCTGGCGGCCCCGTTCTAGCTCACCTCCACCTGCACCACCCCCGGCACGGTCCGGAGCTGGCCGGCGAGCGTCGGCGTCGCCTGGAATTTGCCGGGCAGCCGGATCTCCACCTCGCGGCTGCCGCCATCGAGCTTGAGGATCAGCGACACCTCACTCTCGCCGCGCATCGACAGGCGCTGCTGCACGGGGGCGACGCCGCGCGGGTCGCTCAGGTGGATGCGGATCCCCTTCTGGTGGCGGGCCACCGCCTGGTCGAGGGGTTCCGCGGTGAGGATGCGGGCGCGCACGTCCTCGCCCTCCAGGTTGGCCTGGAGTTGCAGCACGAGCGGGCGGCCCGGTTCGAGGATGTCGCGGTACTGGCCGAGCCCCTCGGAAAAGATGATCGCCTCGAAATGCGCGGTCCGGTCCGAGAGGGTGACGATGCCCATCTTGTTGCCGGTCTTGGTGCGCCGCTCCGCCCGGTCGAGCACGGAGGCCGCCACCCGGCCGACGCTGGAGGTCCCGGCCCGCACCGCGCGGCAGAAATCGGTCCAGCTCTGCACCCGCAGCTTGTCGAGCAGGTCGCCGTACTCGTCCAGCGGATGACCGGAGATGAAGAACCCGATCGCCGCGTATTCCCGCTTCAACGTGTCGGCCATCGGCCAGATCTCGTGGGGCGGGATCCGCAGGGACACGTCGTCCGCCACCACGCCGCCGAACATGTCGGTGACGCCGGCCGATTCCGCCTCCGCCGCGCTGGCGGCGAGCTTCATCATCGGCTCCACCGCCGCGAAGGCCCGGGCCCGATCCGGCTCGATGCAGTCGAGCGCCCCGGCCTGGACGAGGCTCTCCAGGGTGCGCTTGTTGATCTGCCGCGGGTTGAGGCGGCGGGCGAGGCAGGCCAGGTCCTTGAACGGCCGGTCGCCGCGGGCCTCCACCAGCGCCCGCACCGCCTCCCGGCCGACGCCCTTGATGGCGGCGAGCGCGTAGAAGATCTTGCCGTCGCGCACCTCGAACACCTCGCCGGAGGTGTTGATCGAGGGCGGCTCCACCGTGATCTTGAGGCGCTGGGCGTCCTGTCGGAATTCGGCGAGCTTGTCGGTGTTGTCGATGTCGAGGGTCATGGCGGCGGCCAGGAACTCGACCGGGAAGTTCGCCTTGAGATAGGCGGTCTGGTAGGTCAGCAGCGCGTAGGCCGCCGCGTGGCTCTTGTTGAAGCCGTAATCGGCGAACTTGGCCAGAAGGTCGAAGATTTCGTTGGCCTTGGCCTTGGTCAGCCCGCGCTCGGTGCAGCCCTTCAGGAACCGGTCGCGCTGCGCGTCCATCTCGGCGCGGATCTTCTTGCCCATGGCGCGCCGGAGCATGTCGGCCTCGCCGAGCGAGTAGCCCGCCAGGACCTTGGCGATCTCCATCACCTGTTCCTGGTAGACGATGATGCCGAAGGTCTCCTTCAGCATCGGCTCCAGCTTCGGATCCGGGTACCAGGACGCCTCGTTTCCGGCGTCGCGGCCGAGCTTGCGCTCGCAATAGACCGGGATGTTGGCCATTGGGCCCGGGCGGTAGAGGGCCACCAGCGCGATGATGTCCTCCAGCCGGTCGGCCTGCATTTCGCAGAGCGCCTTGCGCATGCCAGCCGATTCCACCTGGAACACGCCGACCGTCTCACCCCGGCCCATCGGCCCGTAGGTGTTCGGATCGTCGAGCGGCAGCGACGCGAGGTCGATCTCGATGCCGCGCTGCTTCAGGAGATCGGTGCAGCAGCGCAGCATGGTCAGGGTTTTGAGGCCCAGGAAGTCGAACTTCACCAGCCCGGCCTGCTCGACCCACTTCATGTTGAACTGGGTCACCCGCATG
>NZ_BACT01000318.1:0-10997 GCF_000333255.1 Methylobacterium sp. B1
CCTGCGCGGCCCTGCTCCTCTGGGCGGAGGCCGCCCGGGCCGACAGCTGCGACGACCTCACCCGCCAGATCGCCGGCGCCATCGGCGGCAAGGTCGGCAAGCGGGCGGGCCCCAGCATCGACATCCGCATGGCCGGCCCGATCAAGTTCGACGTGACCTGCCGGGCCGAGCCGATCGTGCAGGCGACCTCGGCCGAGCCCGCCCCCTCGGCGACCTTCTTCCGCGACCTGTCGGTGGCCTCCGAGATCCTGGTCGGCGAGCCGGCCGCGACCGTCGAGCCGATCATCGCCAGCGCCTACCGGACCGCGCTGTCGGAGCGGCGCAAGTCGTTCATCCAGCAGAACGGCTGGTCGGCCTCCTGCTACACTGACCCGGGCAGCACCGCGATGCGGACCCTGTGCTCGGTGGGGCGCATCCCGCCGGGGTGATGCGATATCGACCCCGGCAGGATGCGCGCGAAGAGGCCGATCAGTACTCGATCACGCCGTCCAGGGCGTAGTGCTTCACGGTCTTCCGGTTGGCGATCAGCTCGTCCACCGTCGGCTCGCCCTTGAGGGCGCGGGCGATGGCGAGCTTCGTCGCCTCGTAGTTGGTCCGGTAGAGGTCCTTCTGGTCGAGGTTGTCGTCCTCGGCGCAGCGTTGATCGAGCCAGATCATGATGATCATGCACAGCTCGTCGAGCCCGTCCTTGGGCAGGATGCCCTCGATGATGCAGTCCACGATCGCGTCGCCGGTGGCGGCCTGGACCACGCCGCCGAGGAGCTCGGCATACTCGGCCGTGTGGATCGTGACCTTGGTGGTCATCATCGTGGCGGGGCGCACGAGCTGGTTGAGGTCGCGGACCACGAACATCCGCGTGTGGCCCTGGACCTGCCCCATCATCGACGCGAAGGCCTGGCCGACCGGACCGCGCACCGAGCCGATCAGCACCTCAGGCATGGCGTCGGTGTACTGGCCCTCGGCCGCCAGCACCGTGGCCTCGCCCGTGCGGAACCAGATCTCTTGCATGTTCGAACTCCACCTGATCGGAGCCCGCGGGAGACATCATCGGAGGCCCCGCGTCAATCGCGTCAGAGCAGGCCCACCCCGTCCAGGACGCCGACCATCGCGAACGCGATCGTGATCCCCGACACCGCGTAGACCACCCCCTTATAGACGCCCGCCACGCGCTGCCCCTCGGGCAGGGCCCGGGTGGCGAGGAGGATCAGCAGGCCGAGCGCCAGGGGCAGGAGCAGCGCGTTCATCACCTCCACGGCGATGTTGAGCGCCACGAGATCCGGCACGAGCTGCACGGCGACCGCGCCGGCCGCGACCGCGAGCGCGAAGGCGCCGTAGAAGGCCGGAGCCTCTCGGGGCGACTGCTCCAGGGAGTGCGGCCGGCCGGTCACGTCGCCGAACCCCCAGGCCAGCGCCAGGGCCACGACGTTGAGCGCCACGAAGGCCGCCGCGATGATGCCCACCCCGAACACCACCTGCCCGAGCCACGGCCCCAGGGCCGGCGTGAAGGCGCCCGCGAGATCGCCGACGGTCTCCAGCCCCTTCGCGCTACCCTGCCCGGCCTTGCCGATCGTGGCGGCGGCGGCGACGAGGATCGCGCCCATCACGCATTGCGAGACCACCGCACCCACGAGTGTGTCGAGCCGCGAGCGCCGCGCGTGCTCCCAGCCCAGGCCCTTATCGACGATCGCCGACTGCTGGTAGAAGATCATCCACGGCATGATCACCGCGCCGATATTGGCCGCGATCAGCACCCGGAACTGGCCGTCGCCCAGCGGCATGTCCCCGAAGGAGGCGACGATCTCGGGCAGGTTCGGCCGCGCCGCGACGGCGAGCCCGACGAAGACCAGCTCGAACAGGCCGACCACGATCGCCACGACCTCGACGCGCCGGTAGCTCCCGGTGAAGACGAGCCCCAGGAGCAGGCAGGCCGGCAGGCCGAGGCTCACGAGCCGCGGCACCCCGAACAGGTCCCCGATGCCGGCGATGCCGGAGAATTCCGTGACGATGGCGCCGATGCCGGCGACCACGAGGCCGCCGTACGAGATCCAGGCCCAGGCCGGCCCGTAGCGCTCCCGGATCAGCGCGCCGTGGCCGCGTCCGGTGGCGGTCCCGAGTCGCACCGTCAGCTCCTGGACGACGTACAGGATCGGCACCAGCAGGATCTGGAGGAGCAGGAGCGAATAGCCCCAGCGCGCCCCGCTCTGGGCCGCCGTGAGGAGGCTTCCGACATCCGTATCGGCCAGCATCACCACGAGTCCCGGGCCTGCGGCCTTGAGGTAAGCGGACAGGCGAGGCAGGGAAGCGCTGGGCACGGCTCGGGAACAGTCCCGCGCACGGCCGGTTCCGGCGGGCGCCTGCGGCGTTTTCCCGGGGCAGGCGGGAGGAACATGTGATGGCGGAGAGCACGGATCGGGGCTCCGGCTGGAGCCTGCAGGCGACCGCCGTGCCCGACGGGGTGCGCCTGGAACTCGCCCTGGCCGACCTCGGCGGCGCGCCGGTCACCGCCGCGATCGTTCTCGACCGGGCGGAAGCCCGGGCCTTCGCCCGCGCCCTGCTCGCCGCCGCCGGCGACGCGGCGGAACGGACCTTCCCGAAGCCGGGCGCCTGACGGCGCGCCGCCGGTCGGTCAGCGGGCGAGACCGGGATTGCGGCCGGGCAGGCGGGGGACCACGGTGCCACGCTTCTCGATCGGCGTGTCGCAGGCGTAGGCGAACTCGGTCTTCAGCGGATCGAACACGGTCTCGCCGGTGATCCGGCAATCCTCGCGCACGGTCTCGTCGAGATAGGCCCGGGCGGCGGTGCGGAAGCGCTTCACCCGGGTGGCGTCCGGCTCCGGATCGATCCGGGCCTCGCTCAGGTTGCAGCCGGTATATTCGCGCAGGGCGTTCGAGACGATCAGCATCCGGCGCATCTGCCGGTTGTCGTAGACCTCGTAGGGCTCCTTGCAGCCGATCGTCACCACCTGGGGGGTGAGCGCCACGTAGTTCCGCGAGATGTAGGAGAACCCGGTGGTGCAGCCGGCGAGGCCGAGGGCGGCGAGGCCGAGGGGCAGCAGAGCTGCGGGTCGTCGCATCCTCGTCATCCCAAGAGGGTCCCAGCCCGCGGCCCGGATCCGCCGCCTTCCCGGCGGGGCGCCGCGGTGCATTGAAACGGCTCCGCTTGCGCCGTCAATGCGTTTCTCGACCTTGCTCCCGCGAGCGCGGAGCGACGCGCCAAGCGTAGCGGTGCCGCCCTTGCGGAACACTTGCGGAACGTTTAACCTGTTCGTGATTTGTTTCAGAGACCGTCACGGGGCGGTCTGCCAAGCCGCGAGTCCCCCTTCGATGCTCACGCGCAAGCAGCTGGACCTCCTGCGTTTCATCCAGAGCCGGATGCAGGAATGCGGCGTCCCGCCGTCCTTCGACGAGATGAAGGACGCCCTCGACCTCAAGTCGAAATCCGGCATCCACCGGCTGATCACGGCCCTGGAGGAGCGCGGCTTCCTCCGGCGCCTGCCGAATCGGGCGCGCGCCATCGAGGTGATCCGCATCCCCGAGAGCCTGAGCCAGACGGTCCCATCTTCGGCCCCATCTTCGGCCCCGGCCGAGCCGCGCCGTTTCACCCCGAGCGTGGTCGAGGGCGGCAAGTCCAAGCCGCCGCCGGCCCCGGCCAGCACACGGATGATCGACGACGCCGGTCGTGCCATTTCGATCCCGGTGATGGGCCGGATCGCCGCCGGTACGCCGGTCTCGGCGATCCAGAACCAGAGCCATGCCATCACCCTGTCGCCGGATTTCGTGGCCGGCGGCGAGCACTACGCCCTGGAGGTGCGCGGCGACTCGATGGTTGAGGCCGGCATCCTCGACGGCGACCTCGTGGTGATCCGCAAGCAGGACACGGCCAATACCGGCGACATCATCGTGGCGCTGATCGACGACGAGGAAGCGACGCTCAAGCGTCTGCGCCGCCGCGGCTCCTCGATCGCCCTGGAAGCCGCCAACCCGGCCTACGAGACGCGCGTCCTCGGGCCCGACCGGGTCCGGATCCAGGGCCGCCTCGTCAGCCTCGTCCGCCGCTACTGAAGCGGCTCGGCCGGCGCGTCGCCGGGGGCGAGGTCCCCGCCCGACGCATCGGTTTCCGGAGGCGTTGTCGCCCCGTCGTCAGAGGCGCGGGCCTCCGCGGAGGGCGCGGTGACCGGTTGTGGCGGCCCCGACCCGTGTCCCGAGCGTGGTCGCCAGGGCACGGCGCGGCCATCGGCCCGGGCGTGACGGGCGACGAAGCTCTCGCCGTCGGACCTGAGGGCGACGGCGCCCTGGGCGGCCAGGACGCGCCGGTCGATCACCAGGGGGCCGGTTCAGGTCGGAGGGGCCACGAGGCCCGTGATCAGCACCGCGGCGCGGGCGCAATCCTCCGGGAAGGCCCGCCGGTCCCGGACCAGGGCGACCGCCCGTCCGTCCGGCAAGCGCGCGGTGCATCCGAGCCGGTCACAGCGGCCGCTGCCCGATCGGACGATCACTGCCCCGGCTCCCCGTCCGTCGCCGTCCGCCTTCAGCCATTGTTCGAGGACGAAGCCGGACGGGCTGCCGAGGGCTGCGAGCCGTCCGTCCGGCCCCCGCACCGCGGCTCCCGCGCCCTGCCGATCGACATAGAGGTCGTAGCGGTCGGGTCGGGCCGCGACGACGAGCCCGAGCAGGATCGGCGGCACGGCGAGCCAGCGCAGGCGGGAGGCCGGCAACGTCGCCAGCAGCAGGCCCGCGGTCAGCAGGAACAGCGCCGCGGTGCCGAAGGCCGGCACGACCACGATGGCCCGCTCGAACCCGGCGATCCACTGGGAGACGGCGAGCATGCCCCCCACCGCCTGACCCATCAGCCACCAGATCGGGCGGTCGAGGGCCAAGGGATAGGCGAGGATCCCGATCACCGCGGAGGGCATCACCACGAGGGAGACGAGCGGCAGGGTCAGGGCGTTGCCGACGAGGCCGAAGGGCTGGATCGTCTGGAAATGGTAGGTGGCGAAGGGTGCGGTCGCGACCTGCGCCACCAGGGTCGTGGCCAGGGTCCCGGTGACCGCCGAGAGGCTGCTACCGACGAGCCGACCGAGCCGGCCCGCCCCGGGGCGCACGAACAGCCGCCCGTCGATCAGCCGCGCGCAGGCGATCAGCCCGGCCACGGCGCCCGAGGACATCTGGAAGCTCGGGCCGAGCAGGCCCTCCGGCTCCCGGGCCAGGGCGATCAGCGCCGCGAGGGCGAGGTTGCGCATCGACAGGGCGGGCCGGTCCACCAGGATCGCGCCCAGCATGATCAGGGTCATGATCAGCGAGCGTTCGGCGGCGATGTCCCAGCCCGAGAAGGCGCAGTAGGCGGTGACGCCCACCATGGCGAAGCCGGCCGCGATCTTCTTGATCGGCCAGAGGAGCGCGCAATGGGGGACCAGCGCGAGGAGCGCCCGCACCAGCCAGAACACCACGCCGGCGGCCAGCACCATGTGGAGGCCCGAGATCGACACAACGTGGTAGATTCCGGCGGCGCGCAGCGCATCGTTGGTCGCCGGGCCGATGAGGCCGCGCTTGCCGGTCACCAGGGCCGCCGCCACCGCGCCCGCTTGGCCGCCGGCGGCCTCCGCGATCCGGCGGGTGAGCCCGTTCCGGGCCGCGTCGAGCGTGGCGGCGAGCCGCAGGCGGAGGGGCGGCGGCTCGGTCGGCGCCCGGATCGTGACCGCCCCGACCAGCGAGCCCACCGCGCCGATCCCCTGGAAGTAGGCGTCTCGGGCGAAATCGTAGCCTCCGGGCCGGGCCGCCTCCGGGGGTGGCAACAACCGGGCGGTGGCGGCGACGACGTCCCCGGGAAGCGGGGTCGGCGTCTTGCGGAATGACACCCGCACCCGGGCGGGCCGCGCCTCCGGCGCGAGGCCGGCGAAGCTCTCCACCCGGATCAGCAGCCGGGCGCCGACCTCGCGCTCGTCCAGGGCCTCGACCGTTCCGATGAGGGGGCCGATGGTGGTGCGGTTGAGGACCGGGGCGGCGACCTCCGAGACCCGCCAGGCCGCCGCCGCGAAGCCGAGGAACGCGGCCGCCACCGCGAGCACCGCCGCCAGCGCCGCAGGGCGCGCGCCGAGGAGCGGGATCGGCGCCAGGGCAAGGGCGGCGGCGACAAGGGGCGCGGCCAAGCTCGGCGCGCCGTCGGTCGCCGCGAAACAGACCAGGATCCCCCCGCCGAAGGCCACCGCCAGCCAGGGGAACAGCCGGCGCTGCTCGGCGTCCCGGGCGAGGCCTTCGGCCACCCAGTGGCGGATGACCGGGAGGGCGGGCGCGCGGGGGCCGGCCAGCGCCACCGCGCCGCCCGCCAGCCTCGCGCCGATCCGCCGCATCGCCGCCGCCCCGTTCCGCGCGACCTGTCTCGGGGCCGGGCGATTCTGCGGGCGATTCTTAACGCATCCTCCGGCTCGTGCTACAGCCGGTGCTTCGTGCTACGGGCGCCCTGTCGAGCCCCTCGCCGCTCCGCCGCCCCTTCGCCGTCCGTCGCGCTCCGTCCGCGACCAGCCCCGGAACATACCGGACCGATGTCCTCAGCCGTCGTCACGCGCTTCGCCCCCTCGCCCACCGGCTACCTGCATATCGGCGGGGCCCGCACGGCGTTGTTCAACTGGCTCTACGCCCGCCACACCGGCGGCAAGATGCTGCTGCGCATCGAGGATACCGACCGGGAGCGCTCCACCAAGGGCGCGATCGACGCGATCCTCGACGGCCTGTCCTGGCTCGGCCTCGACTGGGACGGGGACGTGGTGTTCCAGTTCGCCCGGGCCGAGCGCCACCGGGCCGTGGCCGAGGAGCTGCTGGCGGCCGGCCGTGCCTACCATTGCTATGCCACCGCCGAGGAGCTGACCTCGATGCGGGAGACCGCCCGGGCCGAGGGCCGCGCCCCCCGCTACGACGGCCGCTGGCGCGACCGCGACCCGTCCGAGGCCCCCGCCGGGGTCAAGCCGGTGATCCGCCTGCGCGCGCCGACCGAGGGCGAGACCGTCGTCGAGGACGCCGTCCAGGGCCGCGTGACCTGGGCCAACAAGGACCTCGACGACCTCGTCCTGCTGCGTTCGGACGGGACGCCGACCTACATGCTGGCCGTGGTGGTCGACGACCACGACATGGGCGTCACGCAGATCATCCGCGGCGACGACCACCTCACCAACGCGGCGCGCCAGAGCCAGATCTTTTCCGCCTTGGGCTGGGACATTCCCCGGATGGCCCATATCCCGCTGATCCACGGGGCGGACGGAGCCAAGCTCTCGAAGCGCCACGGGGCGCTCGGCGTCGAGGCCTATCGCGATCTCGGCTACCTGCCGGCGGCCCTGCGCAACTACCTCGTTCGGCTCGGCTGGAGCCACGGCGACCAGGAGGTCTTCTCCACCGAGGAGATGGTCGCGGCCTTCGACCTCGGCGCGGTGGGGCGCTCCGCGGCGCGGTTCGACTTCGCCAAGCTCGCCAACCTCAACGGCCTCTACATCCGCACCAGCACCGATGCCGATCTCGTCGCGGCGATCGAGACGATCCTGCCCAATGTCGGTCCCGGGCGCGGCCTGTCGGCGCCGCTGCAGCCCGACCTCAAGGACAAGCTCACCCAGGCCATGCCGGGCCTGAAGGAGCGGGCCAAGACGCTGATCGAGCTCCTCGACAGCGCCTATTACCTCTACGCCCAGCGGCCGCTGGCGCTGGACGACAAGGCCCGCGCCCTCCTCTCCGACGAGGGCCGCGCCCGGCTCGCCGGGGTGCGGCCGGTGCTCGAGGCGCTGCCGGACTGGAATGCGGCCTCGACCGAGGGTGCGGTCCGCCAGTACGCGGAGGACGCCGGCTGCAAGCTCGGGCAGGTGGCCCAGCCCCTGCGCGCGGCGCTGACCGGCCGCACCACCTCCCCGCCCCTGTTCGACGTGATGGCGGTGCTCGGCCGGGCGGAAACCCTCGCCCGCCTGGGCGATCAGGTGCCGCAGGTCTGAAGCCACCGGGCGTAGCCGGGGAACTGCCGGCCCCGGCTCGAATTGCGCTTGGTGGAATTTGCTTGGCGTCGGGGTCGGGTTGTCACCGACCCCGTTGCTGCTGCAGTGCCGTTTGGGTAACCCATGCCTGTGAGCACCCGCAGCATAATGCGTGTGCTCAGGCCCCCGGGACCGACTCGGGCAGCCCGAGCCCGGCATCCGCCACGTCGCCAGAGAAGGGTCCACGATCCATGAGCGCACCCAGCACCATCACCGTGGACGGCAAGTCGATCGAGCTGCCGGTGAAATCCGGCACGATCGGGCCGGACGTGATCGATATCGGCAAGCTCTACGCCCAGACCGGCGCCTTCACCTTCGACCCGGGCTTCACCTCGACGGCGTCCTGCGAATCGAAGATCACCTATATCGACGGCGACGAGGGCGTGCTGCTCTATCGCGGCTACCCGATCGAGCAGCTCGCCGAGAAGGGCGACTTCCTCGAGACCTGCTACCTGATGCTGTTCGGCGCCCTGCCGACCGCCGCCCAGCGGGCCGATTTCGAGTATCGGGTCACGCGCCACACCATGGTGCACGACCAGATGAACCGGTTCTTCACCGGCTTCCGCCGCGACGCGCACCCGATGGCCGTGATGGTCGCCTCGGTGGGCGCCCTCTCGGCCTTCTACCACGACTCGACCGACATCACGGACGAGAGCCAGCGGCTGATCGCGTCGATCCGCATGATCGCCAAGATGCCGACGCTCGCCGCGATGGCCTACAAGTACTCGATCGGCCAGCCGTTCGTGTACCCGAAGAACGACCTCGACTATACCTCGAACTTCCTTCGCATGTGCTACGCGGTGCCGTGCGAGGAGTACGAGGTGAACCCGGTCTTCGCCCGGGCGCTCGACAAGATCTTCATCCTGCACGCCGACCACGAGCAGAACGCCTCGACCTCGACGGTGCGGCTCGCCGGCTCCTCGGGCGCCAACCCCTTCGCCTGCATCGCGGCCGGCATCGCCTGCCTGTGGGGCCCGGCCCATGGCGGCGCCAACGAGGCGGCGCTCAAGATGCTGATGGAGATCGGCACCCCGGAGAACGTCGGCAAGTACGTCGCCAAGGCCAAGGACAAGAACGACCCGTTCCGCCTGATGGGCTTCGGCCACCGGGTCTACAAGAACTACGACCCGCGCGCCCGGATCATGCAGAGCACCACCCATCAGGTGCTGAAGGAGCTCGGCAAGACCGACGATCCGCTGCTCCACGTCGCCATGGAGCTGGAGCAGATTGCCCTCAAGGACGAGTACTTCATCGAGAAGAAGCTCTACCCGAACATCGATTTCTATTCGGGCATCACCCTCAAGGCGATGGGCTTCCCGACCGACATGTTCACGGTGCTGTTCGCCGTGGCCCGCACGGTCGGCTGGATCGCCCAGTGGGCCGAGATGATCGAGGATCCGTCGCAGAAGATCGGCCGTCCCCGCCAGCTCTACGTCGGTCCGACCCAGCGCGACTACGTGCCGGTCGACCAGCGCGGCTGAGGCAGGAGCACCTGTCCTGTGACGCGAGCGACGGGGCGGCCGAGAGGCCGCCCTTCGTGTTTGCGGGGGCGATCGAACGCCGCCTGCCCGTCCGGCCGCCCTACGACTGGGCGGCGATCCGCGCGTTCCTCGCCAAGCGGGCGATCCCGGGCGTCGAGGCGGCCGATCCCGTGGCGGCCTACGCCCGCACGATCAGCATCGCGGGGCGGCACGGGCTCCTGACGGTGGCGCCCGGCGCGGATTGCCTGCACGTCGCGCTGCGCGGCGTCGAGGCCGGGCACGCCGAGGCGGTCGCGGGGCGCCTGCGCCGCCTCTTCGACTGCGACGCCGATCCCGGCGCCATCGCGGCCTGCCTTGTCGGCGATCCGGTCCTGGCCCCGCTCGTCGCCGCGCGGCCGGGATTGCGCCTCCCCGGGGCCTGGGACCCGTTCGAGACCGGCTGCCGGGCGATCCTCGGTCAGCAGGTCTCTGTGGCGGCCGCAATCGGGCTCGCGGGCAAGCTGGTGGCGGCGTTCGGGACGCCCCTCGCGGAGCCGCTGGGCGGGCTGACCCACGTCTTTCCCACGCCGGCGGATCTGGTCGAGGCGGATATCGCCCTGGCGCTCAACATGCCGCGGGCCCGCGGCGCGGCGATCCGGGCGCTGGCCGCGGCGGCTTTGGCCGATCCGGACCTGTTCGCCCCGGCGGAGTCGCTGGAGGCCGCGGTGCTCCGCTTCACGGCGATCCGCGGGATCGGTCCCTGGACGGCGCAGTACATCGCCATGCGGGCGCTCAAGCTGCCCGACGCCCTGCCGGTGGGCGATGTCGGCCTGCTGCGAGCGCTGGAGAGCCGCACCGGGCGTCCGAGCCCGGCGGCGCTCCTGGCCCGGGCCGAGGCGTGGCGCCCGTTCCGGGCCTACGCGGCGCAGCACCTCTGGGCGGCGGACGAGGCGACCGTGAAGGGGCGGTGATCGCCTTCCCTGATGTCAACGCCGCCGTCCTTGCGAGCGGAGCGAAGCAATCCAGTCGGCACCACGCTAACGTATGCCGCTAGCCCTGAGTCACTTCGCTGTGCTCGCGATGACGGAGGGGCTGGTCGACCCGGTGCCCCCATGGCACCTTCGCGTTTCTGATCCTGACGCTGATCGCTCTCTACCTGTATGTGCCGTGGGTCCGACTGCGCGCCAGCGGGATCGAAGGCTCCAGCCGGCCGGTGCGCTTCTGGACGAACGTCGCCATGCTGGGGGTCAGCCTCGCCGCCTGCCTCGCCTTCGCGATCATGCTCGCCCGCCGAGCCGGGCTCCTCTGAGCTCCGGGACGTCGGTGCGGCATCCTCGTGAGGCCGCACGGGCCGCGACCGCCGGACCGGGGACGCTTGCACGGTGCCCGGCCGGAGGCGCCTGCCCAGCGCCCTGAACCGGGGGTGGTCTCCCCTTACATACGTTATGTAATACGAGATGTTCTGGCGCGGGAATGATCGAGATTGACCGTGCCAATAGCCTGATCGAGCTTAANTAAATAGCTTTGAACAA